>CBDCTF010000006.1:0-14430 GCA_965222055.1 Dehalococcoidia bacterium | reverse complement strand
TACTCAAGATCGCTGAGAACTTTTTGCAGCGCATGCCACACAGGATGAGCGCAAGGAGCATGCGGCGGCACCTGACAAGGATGTCCCACGGGACAGTCCACAACATTCTGTGCATGACAGGCACGAATCTGGACGCTCCGGCCAGGCAAATCCTTGATCTCATACGGCTTGCCCGCGTGCTGCATGTGGACGAGACATCGCTGTCCCTCAACGGCAAGCTCGTCTGGGTGTGGATATTCTTCGATCCGGAGACCGGAAACACACTGTTCGTGATACGGCCCAGCAGGGGCGGCGATGTCCTCAGGGAGGTAATCCCCGAATGGGGTGGAACGATCGTGTCCGACGGGTGGGGCCCGTACAAGAAATACCGCGTCCAGCGGTGCTGGGCGCACATATTGCGCGAGATCAGGCATCTCGCCCGCAGGAATCCCGACTGCCAGGAGGCGCAAGATACGCTGGCCGTCCTGTCCCGCGTGCACCGGTGCGGGCTCCGGGCGAGCGGATCCATGAAGAAACGGCGCAGGTTGCGCAGCTACCTGCGCAGGCGCGTGCGCGAGATCCTGGCCAAATGTGCAGACGTTGCAGTGCTCGAGGAATTCACGACCAAGCTGGGCAACGCCTACGAGGATCTGTTCCGGTTCGTGCTGGATCCGCGGATTCCGTCAACCAACAACGCCGCTGAACGCGGATTGCGCGAGATAGTGGTGCACAGGAAGATACGCGGATCCATCAGGTCAAAGAACACGATGCGGTGGCTCGGGAACCTGTTCTCGTGCGTCACGACATGGCAGCAGCGCGGCGTCGACCACCTCTCAGAGATCGCAAGATACGTCTAGACGGTGCAAACACACATGGTTGGCGCCCTGCCATCTTTTTGCGCAATTCGTCTTCCAGCTCCCGTTGCCTGCGCATCAACTTGTCCAATTGCTCCTTTTTGACGTCAACCTTTTGTTTGAGTTTAAGGTATTCTGTTCTAGCTTTTTTGTACAGTTTTTTGTGATCTGACTTGGCAGTCAGTACTGAATATGTGATCTACTATTTAGATCGATGCGCCATGGTGACCTGTCTGCTGGCTTGGAAACGGCACAGGCAAGCGTGATCGTGAGCCGAAGCGCCCAGAAATCGTCAACTGTGCGGGGATCACAGGCACAGTTGCCCTTGGATAGTGGCAAAACACGCCTAAATGACGTGAACACTTACGATTTTTTCTTCAAGCCTGCAAAATCTTATTGCCGCAGCGGCCGGCTCCGGCAGATATTGGGGGAATACGCATGAGTTCTAATGGGACGAAAAGAGAAAGGGATCAGATGGTGGCCTCGGCCGCCGCCTAGATCATGGTCTTCCACTTGTTGGAGCCCTCGATCCTGATGCCGGCCGCCTCTCCGGGAGTCTGGCCGTCAAGCTTGAGGTGCGGCCTTACGTGGTTGTGGTAGATGCGGAGGCCGGTTAGAATTGAGGTAAGTGTTCACGTCCTCCCTTAATCCACGCCTAACTACAACCCACACCGACCTGTCTGCAGGCACGGATCAAGAGGGGACGTGAACACTTACGAATTGAGGAGGTGTCCTTCTTGGGCCCCTTACGACCTTCTCTCGGCGTCTCAGGGTATTCCCGTTGAAGGACTCCATCTGGTTGTTGTACGTGTCGCCTGCCATGTGGATGTGGCTCTCGTGTGTCGATTCCGATTGTATCCGACTTTGTTTCCCAATTTCGATAAACGCATTCTGGTTGCCGCAAGGAACGCGATTCTCGTGTGGTTTGACGCTGTTTGCGGACCAAATTAATCGTAAAAGCGCGAAATGTCTGTATTGGGAAACAAAGTTCCTTTGGCTTCTCAACTTAAATACAAAACCCTACCTTCAAATTCCAAATGTCAAGCAACGCCGCGGTAATCGACAACGAAAAGGTGAAGCTCTTGGACCAGCTGTTGGAGATCCTGCCCAGCACAAAGAGGGCGTCGTTTGCCATAGGGTACTTTTTCATCTCCGGGTTTGCCGAGATCATGGGCAGTTTGAAGCAGATAGAGACAAGCGATGATGACGGCCACGTGATGCGCCTCCTCATATCCCCCACCACCGACCGCCAGACGGCGGAGGCCCTCCTGGCCGGCAACGCATCCAAGGCCGAGGCGAGAAAGGCGGCGGAAGCCGAGGGCGAGGTGGACGTGGGCAGGAGGCGCGCCGCCGACGACGTGAAGGGCATGCTGGAGCACATGCCGCAGACGGATAGCGACCAGAAGGCCGCCAGAAAGATCGCTAAACTCATACGGAATAAAAAAGTCCGGGTAAAGGTCTACACCAAGGACAGGCTCCACGCAAAGGCGTACATCTTTGAGATCGAGGGCGGTCTCATCCCCAGGCTGGCCATCGTGGGATCCAGCAACCTGTCGATATCCGGAATCAGGGAGCACACGGAACTGAACCTGAGAACGAATGACGACAGTCAGGCAAGGCAGCTGCTTGAGTGGTTTGACCGCCACTGGGACGACGAATCCAGCGTGGAGTTCACAAAGGACGTGGCCGACATACTGGAGATGTCGTGGGCCGGAAAGGAGCGCACCCCAGACGACATATACCGCAAGGCGGCGCTGCACGAGCACGATGACCAGCCCGCTGTTCCCATACTCGTTCCCGTCAGGGAGCTCTTCGACTTCCAGAAGGCGGCCGTGTACAGGGCCATAAAGAGGCTCGACGAATACGGCGGCGTGATCATCGCTGATGTGGTGGGCACCGGCAAGTCGTTCATCGGCAGCGCCATCATGAAGCACCTCAGGGAGACGAAACGCTCCAAGCTGCTCATCATCTGTCCCCCGCACCTAGAAGGCATGTGGAAGGACTACCTGAGGGAGTTTGACATGCCCGGCGAGGTGGTATCCAGATACAAGATAGGGTCAGAGGACGTGCTGTCAAAGTACACGTACTGCGACGCCATCCTGGTCGACGAGAGCCACAACTTCCGCAACTCCAACACGCAATCCTACGAGGCCCTCGCCGCATTCATGGACGAGAAGGCGGACGATGCATACATGGTTATGCTCACCGCGACACCCATATCCAACACACCGATTGACCTCAAGAACCAGCTAAAACTCTTTCCTGCTGGAAAGCTATCAAACATCCCGCCGCTCGGCGACACTGCCTTGGACGAGTACTTCAAGGGTGTGATGGACGGACACGACATCACGGAGGACGGCGCCGAGAAGGTGCGCGAGCTTCTCAGGCACGTGCTCATACGCAGAACCAGGACACAGATCATGAGAAAGTACGCAAAAAGCGACGGCGAAAGGCACTACCTCGAGAAGGACGGCGAAAAGATGTACTTTCCAAAGAGGCGCCTGAAGCACCCGGAGGAGTACGACGTCGACATGGTCTACAACAACTCGTTTGAGAAGATACAGGACGCCATAGGGAAGCTAAAGCTTGCTCGGTACAACCCTGGCAACTACATCATGGAGGAGTACCTGGACGAGGCGCATCCCGAATACAAAAGGTACGACGGCCTGAAGCGCAGCTCGCTGCCGCTGATAGGCATCGTCAGGACGTCGCTGCTCAAGAGGATGGAGAGCAGCATAGCGGCGTTTGCCGACAGCGTGCAGCGGTACCGCAAGGGATACGGGGAGTTCCGTGGCATGCTAGAGCGCGGGACCGTCCCGATAGGAAAGGAGTTCCACGATGAGATATACCGGAAGATATCATCTGATTCTGACGACTACGACCAAAGGAGGCTTGACATGATAAAGCCGATCTACGATATAGGGGCGTTTGATGTGGACAGGTGGAAGGCCGACATGTCGCATGATGAGCGCTTGTTCAAGACAATATGGGGATATATCGAGAATAGTGAGTATCCCGGATACGACGACAAGCTGCACAAGCTCATGGATATGGTGAGGGGAATGCGGTCAGAAAAGATACTGATCTTTACCGAGTCGTCCGTAACCGCGCGGTACATCCACGAGAACTTGAAGGCCGCCTTTGGCAACAGGCAAATGGAGCAGATAGACTCCACTGTCAGGCACGAGGCAAAGAGCACGGCTGTGAAACGGTTCGACCCGCGCAACAACAACTATGACTTACGGCCTGAGGAGAAGGAGATTGACATCCTGGTTAGCACGGACGTTCTATCCGAGGGTGTCAACATGCAGGCCGGCAGGGTGGTAATCAACTACGACTTCCACTGGAATCCCGTGAAGCTCATCCAGAGGGTCGGCAGGATCGACAGGATGGGCTCAGGGCACGACACGATTGACGTGATCAACTTCCTTCCGACCACCAAGATCGAGATGGAGATCTCGCTGAGGGACAGGGTGGCGTCCAAGATAGAGACGATCAGGAGGATTATCGGCCACGACCAGAAGATACTGGAGTCCACGGAGGTCATAGATGCCGCAGCCGTCACCGACATATACGGCGGCGACGAGAGCGTGCTGGACAGCGGGGATGACAGCATACTCAACACTGACACCGAGTCGGAGAGGCAGGCCGACGACATCAGGGGGAACGAGGACGAGCTTGCGCGCGTGGGCGGCATGCCGTTTGGCATCAGGAGTTCGGCTGGCAGCGGGAAACTCCTGATAGCATGCGAGGCCAACGAGGAGATTGTCAGGGACGGAAACGAGGTTGTGGCGGCGCGCTCATTCAGGCGACACTACGAGGTGACGGCCGGCGGGTGCAGGCGCGTACTCCCGCTTTACTTTCTGAAGATGTTGGGGAGCCATGCCAGGGACGCGCCGTCCGGGGCCGGGCCGGAATACAACGGGATGGTCAGAACGGCGTGGGGTGTCTTTGACAGGGACTCGAAGAACTTTGCGGCCCACACAAGGCATCTCAAGTACCAGAGGTACTTTGATGACAAGCTGGTGCGGGTCTCTGACCCCGGCCTGAAAACGAGGGCCAGGCAGATCCTGCCATTCATGCGTGAGAGGATGCTGACGAACCACCAGCCGTACCGAAAGATCGTCGCCCTCGGCAAGGAGATGGATCGTGACGCGCGCTTCAACGATGAAAAGATGGTATCCGGACTGGAGGCGATCCGCGAGAACCACAAGCATGAGTACAAGAGAAGGATAAGCAGGCCGAGGATACTATACAGCGTGGCGGTGGACGAATGACGGACTTTGAGGCGAACCTGAAGCGGATACAGAAGAAGCTCGGGAATGCGGGGTTCGCCAAGATACGCGAGCCGTACGACACAAGCAGGCTCGCAAGGGAGATTGCCGTAAGGGATGTTGAGCTGATAGCAAAGAAGGACTACTACACCGTCCTGTACCTTGAGGCCGAATCCAACTGGCGCGGCATAGCCACGGACGTCGCAAGGAAGAACGGGAACGCGTGCCTCGTCATCACAAGGTACGGCTCCCACACGATAATGAGCACGCTGAGGGACTACGGCGCGCTGAACCCGAAGCCGCGCCACGTGGTAATCGAGGACGGCGCTACAAAAAGGTGGTCCATAGACGGCTTCGTGAGCCTGATAAGGGTGCGCGGCGGCGACGATTTTCTGGCGATCGACGGGCGCGTCCAGTCGGCCATGGACGCGTTCTCCGACTACAGGGACGCTCTCGGGCGCTTCGGCGAGAGCCTGGGCGGGATAATCGACAGGACGCGGAAGACTGTGGACAGGGCCATAAGGGGAAACGCGGCATACAATGCGGCCGCCAAAAAGCTGCTCAATATGTTCAGGGAGACGATAAGCGACGCCATCACGCTGAGCGACATACGGGACATGCTGGTGCAGCACATCCTGACGTACCGCATATTCAGCATGGTGTACGACGTGGAAGCGTTCCAGGGATCCAACGCCGTGGCCCGCGAGCTGGAAACCCTCAAGGGACTGCTCAATATGCCCGAGAGCCGCGTTGACTACAGCGACATCGAGGTCATCGCCGAGTCCATCACTGGCACCGGGGAGAGGCAGGAGTTCCTCAAGAGGCTGTACGAGACGTTCTATGAACGGTACGACCCAAAGAAGGCCGACAGGGACGGCATAGTGTACACGCCGACCGAGGTGGTCGAGTTCATCGTAAAGTCAACCGACCACCTGCTCCGCAAGAACTTTGCGCGGAGCCTGTCAGACGAGGAGGTAGTCATCCTGGATCCGTTCACGGGAACGGGCACGTTCATCGTCCACGTTCTGGAGCGGATAAGCATGGAACAACTCAAGAAGAAATACACAGGCGAGCTGCACGCAAACGAGATATCCATACTGCCATATTATATCGCGGCCCTCAACATCGAGAACGCGTACAGGGAGCGCATCGGTGAGTACTGCGAGTTCGGAAACATATGCTGGATGGACACGTTCGAGAGCGGCACCAAGAACTACGAGAAGATGACCGAATACATGGGGTACGAGAACGTCAGGAGGATAGCGGAGCAGCAGAAGAGGAGGATAAACGTGATAGTCGGGAACCCGCCGTACTCGTCAGGGCAGAACAGCTACAGTGAAGGGAACCCGAACCTGCCGTACCCATACGTGGATGCCCGGATCAAGGAGACCTACGCCAGAAAAACAAAGTCAGCCAACATCAACTCACTGTATGATTCCTACATACGCGCGTTTCGGTGGGCAAGCGACCGCATAGCAGAATCCGGCATCGTGGCGTTCGTCACGAACGGCGGGTTCCTGCGGTCGGATGCGGCCGCCGGCGTCCGGGCGTACATGCACGAGGAATTTACCGACGTGTGGTGCTTTGACTTGCGCGGCAATGCAAGGACTCAAGGCGAAATACGAAAACGTGAGGGAGGAAACGTATTTGGTGGTGGCTCCCGTTCCCCTGTAACAATCACCATATTGGTCAGGAATCCGGACAAGAAGGAGCATGAGATACACTACAAGAACATCGGCGACTACCTCTCAAGGGAGCAGAAGCTCAAGACAGTGGGCGATGCCGGCTCAATACCGGGCATAAAGGACTGGCAGATTATAAAGCCGGACAAGAACAACGACTGGCTGGATCAGCGTGACGACACATTTTCACAATACCTCCCAATTGGGAGCAAGGGGGTCAAGTCAGGAAAGGGAGATGGGAATGCCATTTTCCGAATGTACTCAAATGGCATAAAAACAAATCGTGATGCATGGTTGTACAACTCCTCTAGGTATAAACTCTCAAAGAACATGAAGAGACACGTCAGTTACTGCAATAAGCAAGACCTTGACAACCCAAGGATAGATTCCAGACAAGCCAAGTGGACGGGCGAATTATCTGACAGTCTGGCCAGATTGGCCTCAAAACCCGAATTTGAAAAGGGACTGATTAGGACAGCCCTGTACAGGCCGTTCTTCAAACAATACGTCTATTTTGAAAAAAAAACTTTCATTCATCGTCCATACAAAATACCCCTGTTTTTTCCAAAAACAAATTCCAAGAATCTTGTTATCTGTATTAGGTATAAATTTACTGGTGACTTTTCTATATTCGTCACAAATATTACGCCAGATCTCGAAGTTGTTCATCATGGTCAGGGTTTTCCATTGTACACATACGACCAAAGAAGCAAAAGAACGACACAAAAAGAAAACATCGCTGACCACGCCCTGAATGAATACCGGGCGCATTACCACGATGACCAAATTTCCAAGATTGACATCTTCTACTACGTATACGGCCTATTGCACCACCCCGGCTACCGTAAAAAGTATGCAAACAACCTGTCCCGGGAGCTTCCACATGTGCCGATGACTCCCGACTTTTGGGCCTTCAGCAAGGCCGGAAAGGCGCTGGCAGACCTGCACCTGGGATACTTTGACGAAGACAGGGAGGACAACCGGTATCCGCTCGGCCCACCAAGGCGCAGATTCGGCAGGCCGGCAAAGTTGGCCTTTGAAAAGTACAGGGATCCCAAGACCGGCAGGCAGAGAACCAGTTATGCGAGGCTCAAGATCAACGGCGTTCTGGCGTACGACAACATCCCGGAGACAGACTACCGAGTGAACGGCCGCACCCCCCTCGAATGGCTGGCAGACAGATACCGGTTCACCACCGACAAGGAGAGCGGCATAACCAACGACCCGTGCGAGAAACTCACAGAGAATGACATGATATCGCTGGTCGAGCGGGCCGTCCACGTCGGCGTAAGGTCGGACGAGATTATTGGCGGCCTGCCCGAGGATTTTGAGCCTGCCGAATGGACGCCTAAAAAAACGGGCCTTGACGTTCACATGGACTTGGGCGGGCCCAGCCAGAGCGTCCTGTAGTGATTTCGACCGCGTCCACAGCCGCCTCTCGCGCCAGTCAAGATAACCGCGACGTCAATTTACACCACATATCTGCAAGATCATGGCATCAAGAGCCTGATTCTTAATTGCAAATTGGGTCTCAGAATGCCGCCTAAACCGGCATCCTCAGATCAGTAATCCCAGATGTGCCAGATCTAACACCTGTGAGAGTTTAGGTCACCCCCATCATGCCCATGAAGAGCTCAATTTGGCATGGGTCAAACCCCCGTATTCTGCCGCACGCGTCATCATTTGTGCCTAAATCTACATGAAATGGCCAAAAATATCTGAGTGGGACCAACCCTCCACTCAGTCAAATGGTGGCGACTTAACCTCTTACTGGCACATCTGGGATTACTGCAGATAGCTGAAATGCTCAGACGTGCCGTCTACATCGTAAATAGGAACGATTGCCAAAATCCGGCATGGAAAGGCATTGGAAATGCACTATAACGTGGCCCAAGAGATACGACGATTTTGGAGCCGCCGGATACGCCGCGCTGCATGCAAAAGGCATGGATGCGACCCAGGCTAGATCACCAATAATGAACAGGCCTTTACCTTCGTCCTGCTTAGCTCACGCATACTACACCGCCGAGTATAATTTCGTGAACAACCGCCAGATTTGATGCAGACCCGAAGACAGGACTGCCGAATTTCTTCCAAGCCACTTGTTATTCTTGTCCCAAAATACGGGTTCGTTCAGATCCGTGAAGGGTCGTGGGGCGGCCGTTTACCGTTTCCGAACCTGCGTGCGCACGATCCCCTGTGCGCCTGCAGGCGCTTGCCTATGCCTTTCTGTAGAGGTACCTTTCGATGTCAAGTTTTGGCAGGGACGACCTCAGCCACCTGTCGATGTCGCTGCACATGGGGCCGAACCGGACGTACGGCGCGTCCAGGACCGCGTGTTTCATCTGGCGCCACACCTCCTCGATCGCGTTCAGATCCGGGCAGCCGGGCGGCAGAAACTGCAGCTCCACGCCGTCCAGGCGCCCGATCTCCTCCCTGACGAACTTCGACCTGTGCTGCGGCGCGCCGTCGGTTATCATCAGGATCTTCCCGAACCTTTCGCATGCGGCCTTCAGGAACTCGACAAACTCCTTCCCGGTAAAGGAGTCATATCTCTGGAAGAACCCCTCCCCGTCCAGCGTGATCAGGCCGAACACGATGGTCTTGTAGTGCGATCCCGTGTACGTGTAGACGCCGCGGACCCCCTTGGGCGTGTAGACGCCCTTCCTGAGCCGCGCGTCGGCCACGCATATCGCCTCGTCCTGCACGCATGCCGTGTAGCCGGCCCTCATCCTCTCCTCTATCAGCGGCCCCAGCTTCTTGCGGAACCACGCGATCTTCTGCCTGCTTGCTCTCTTCACGTGCCGTCCCATCGGAACCTTCCTGGTGAATCCCCAGCTGCGCAGCAGGAAGCGCGCGTACGATATCGTATACTCCGTCATGTACTCTATGCCAGAACCGTCGCGAATGATATCGCGCAGGTCCTCTGCCGTCAGGTAGACCGTCTTTTTTACTTTTTTTTAACGGCCTTCAGGGTCTCGCCTGAGATCCTCGGCGGGCGGCCTGAGCGGGTGCGGGTCTGCAGGCCTGCAATACCCTCCTTCAGGTACCTGTTGTGCCACTTAACGCCCCACGACGGGGCCATGCCCAGATGGAGCGCGGCCCCGGTCACGCTCATCCCGTCTCTCTTCACCAGTACGTTCAGAAATATCCTGTCCCGCACCTGCAGATCCTTCTCAGTCTTGCGAATCTTGAGCATCTGCTTGTATTTCATGGTCTGTCTGGGCTGCTCTGATCAATGAACCTTTCGCTGCAAGACAAGCCTCGTTCAAATCAGATGGCCGATTCCCGGTTTCCCACTGCTGTGATCTCGCACTTTTATTCGGCGGTATAGGCTCCGGCACCGGAGAACCCAACATTAAATTAGCAACATAGGTGATTTCACACTATTGGAAGTGGATGAGCAGGGCCTGCCGGAGCCCGGAGAGATCGTACTGGCCACCGTGACCAAGATCATGGACCATGGCGCGTACGTCAGCCTGGACGAGTACAGCGGCATACAGGGGTTTCTCCACATCTCCGAGATCGCCCCGGGCTGGATAAGGTCCGTCAGCAAGTTCGTCAAGCATGGCGAGAAGAAGGTGCTGCTGGTCAAGAGGGTGAACCTGGAGCGCTCCGACGTTGACCTCTCCCTCAAGCAGGTCTCCACGGACCAGAAGAAGAAAAAGCTGCTGGAGGTCAAGCGGTTTGAAAAGTCCCAGACGTTTTTGGAGAGCATCAAGGAGAGCGCCGGACTCTCAGATGCCGGGCTGGAGAGCCTGGAAGACGATCTGTACAACAAGTATGATTCCATATATGGCGCCTTTGTGGACGTGGCAAGAAACGGCATCGGCGTTCTTGACGGCATGGACATCTCAAAGAAGATATCAGACGCGCTCGAGGACGTCTGCAAGAAGATACGGCTCCCCTCGGTAGAGATAAGGGGCGTGCTGGAGATCTCAAGCAACCGTCCCGACGGCGTTGACGTGATCAAAAAGGTCCTGACAGGCGCCAGCAACAGCGAGCGCAGCTCCGGGGTGATGATCACGTACCTTGGGGCGCCAAGGTACAGACTGTCCCTCACCTCGCAGGACTTCAAGTCCGCAGAAAAGTCACTCAAGCCCATCCTGACCCAGATACGGCGCTCCATTGAGGCAAAGAAGGGGACCTTCAAGTTTGACCGGGAAGAGTCAAGGAAGACCAGGGAGTAGGCATGAGGTTCCAGATTAGAAGGTGCAGCAGCTGCCGCGCATACACGCTGGAAGAGACATGCCCCAAGTGCGGCGGGCCCGCCGAGTCGGCGCACCCGGCAAAGTTCTCCCCCGACGACAGGTACATGCGGTACCGGCTCAGGGCAAAGTATGAGGAACAGGCCTAGGGCAGGGTGGCCGAGTTGATCCTGATCTCCAGTATCTCCGCCTGCCCGAGATCCAGCGGCTCGTTCTGATCGTCGGTCTCCAGCCCGGATATCGCATCTATCACGTCATCCCCCACAAAGACGCTGCCAAAGGCCACGTAGCCGTCGACGATCCACGGGGTGCCGGAGTCTATTATGAAGAACTGCGGGTCGGCCCCGCCAAGGAAGGATCCCCTGGCGGCTGCCAGCAGGTATCCGGCATCGGCAAAGTCATCAAATGTGGGCCCCGCTGGAAATCCCGGCGCGGCAGACGCAGGCAGGGCGGCCCCGGGACTGCCTCCCTGCAGCAGGATTCCCGGCACGACCCGGTGGAAGAACGCTCCGTTGTACGCGCCGGCATCTGCCTGCGCGACAAAGCCCTCGACCAGCTCGGGCTGCGTCCTCCTGTCAAGGAGTATGCCTATCTCTCCCTGGCCGGTGCTGATGGTGGCTATCTCAAGCTGCCTCTGCGTGGATGCGACCGGCGGCGCCTGGCCCGGGACATAGTCCTGGTTCACCTCGTAGATGAACACGCCCACTATGGGGCCGGACTCGGCGGCAAAGCTTGGGGACGAGTAGGCCAGCCGCAGCGGCCCGTCCCCGTCCGCTGGGAGCTTGACGTTCTTCTCCAGCAGGGCCAGGGTGTTGGGCTGCCAGTCGGGCGCCTGCTCGCCGGTCTCCGGGTTTATGTACACGCGCGGCGAGAACGGGATCATGCTTCCCAGCATCGTGTTCTCCCAGAAGAAGTTGGTCTCCGTGGACTGGTCCTCGTGGAGGTACCTTGAGAGCGGTTCCTCGGCTATGCGTATGAACCAGTAGTTCTTCTGCTCGTCCCCGCCCCCGTTGAGCACGTAGGTGGGAGGCTCGCTGCCGATGCCCAGGGCGGCGATAAAGATCAGCACGTAGTCGGCCTTCAACTCCTGCAGCTTTGCCCACGCGTCGTCGGGGTGGCTCAGCATCATCCTTGCCAGATCGGCTATGCGCTTGTCGTCGGACGTGAAGTTGTCGGCCAGCGTGGTCCGCTCACCCAGCGTGGTGATCCAGTACCCGTAGTCCCACCAAGCGGCGACTATCGAGTCGGGAGGGGTGCTTGTCCTTATCCACTCCAGCGCGTGGTGCCAGTCGTTGGAGACCACGCCAAAGCTTGTCCCGCCGTTGAGTATCGTGGGGGGCGCCTTGACGCCGGTGATCCAGTTCCCGTCGGCGGGCGCCACGGTGGGTATGATCAGGAGCATGACGATGGCCGCCACGAAGAATGCCTGCATGAGGTTTCTTGTCCTGCCCCGGGACCTCCGGTCCGGATTTTCCGGATGAAAGAACATTCCCGAGATTATGGACAGGGCAAGGGCGGAGAGTATGATGACCGCTATCGCGGCAAATATCTCCAGCCTGATAAACGCCGAGCTCACGTAGACGCCGGTGATTCCCAGGATCAGCGCGAACGCGGCCATCTCGGGCTTTTCCCGGAGGGGGCCGTTGATCTTGCCGGAGAGCAGCAGCCAGGCGCCGATTCCCGCAAATATCATCAGGACCGACAGGAACCAGAACGACGTGCCGGTGTCGGCCGTTGCGTGCTCTGCCACCGAGTCCACAAGGGGGTGGATGGTCGTCAGGAACGGGTTGACGGCGTTGAGGTACCGGAAGGAGGGCAGGGGTATGAACTGCTGCAGGGAGTTTACGTAGAGCAGCAGCATGGATCCGGCAAAGCTTCCCAAGAGAAAGATCAGGCTGTTTCTCAGCCCCGCGGCGCCGCTCCGCGTCTTGATGAGTATGATTGCCGCCATGAGTATGGTCGGCACGACTATGGTTATGCCGCCCAGGCCGGCGACAAACTCGAGCCCCGGCCTCTCAAATAGGAGGACCGTGCTCAGGAATACGGCCCCAAAGAGCGGGACTATCCAGAGCAGGAACCTGTGGTCGCTTCTGAAGAACGGCAGGGCTAGGATGAAGATCGCGATCGGTATCGCAAAGTACTGTATTCCGCCCCAGGATGCCAGCCCGAAGGAGAGAAAGAGGCCGCCGGCGGAAACCTTTGCTGCCGCAACCCTCCTGTCTGCGGATCTTATTCCGCTCAGGAAGAGGTACATGGCCAGGAGCCCGTAGAACAGGCCCATGGGCTCTGACTTGAACCACCCCATGGTGCCCCGGACGATTATGGCTGGGGAGATCGCAAAGAACAGGGCCGCGAAGAGCCCCGCGCCGGTCCCGCCGATGGTGCGCACCAGGGCAAAGACCACCACGGCGGTGAGCGCGCCGACGACCGCGGGAAAGATGATTATGAACGAGAGCAGATCCATGCCGCCGCCAAATAGGTAGTACGTGGCGGCCGCGGTGATGTGCAGCATTATCTGGGACGTCGCGGAGACGTCCCGGCCGTTGGGATACCATGACATGTAGTCGTGCCATTCGTAGTACTCCTCAAGCCCGTTCTCCACCAGGAACTCGGTCGCCCTGTAGTTGAAGTAGGGATCAAACTCGTTCAGCTCAAAGCCGTAGTCCGCCCCCTGGAAGCGGATCATGGACGAGAGCGAGAACGCTATGATCAGGATCCCTATGACGAGCAGGTGGCTGCGCCTGAACTCAAAACCGCGTACAGAGAAGAGCCGGGCATCAGTTATCAACGCATGTGGGCGGGGGCGCAAAGAATATTACTCTTTTGTGGGCTTGTGCGACAAAATGCCGCCTGCCGCGCCAAGCCAGGCGTGCAGGCACTTCTGCGTGTGCGGATCCACGCCTGAGGGCTTGGCTGATCTCGGCATGTCCCACAGACAGATATTCAAGATGGCGATCCAATGGTTTGCGTCTGGGCAGGCATGTGCGGCCGATTCCCCTAGATATGTCCAGATGGCCTTGTCAGAGTCCACTCCGTGCTGTTTATAATGTACAAATGTAATTACTACTACATGACTGGAGCCAACGCCAAACCGGCATCCAACCCGATAAAGAAAAAGAGTGATGAGGTAGGAATAGGCGAGAAGAAAATACGTGAGCTTGCAGAAGAAGTAATGCGCAAAAACAAACCAGTGTTTAACCGATTGGCCGAGATTTGACGATAAAACCAACCAAGCGTGACCTGCTGGACGCCCACGAATCTGTAAGGGGGTTTCCCCCCCAGTTTGTATCGGATGGCAAGATCAATGAAGGAAAAATTCAGTCTATTGCAGAGAAACCATTCAGGGAATTTTATGGCACACGGAGATACGACACGATCTTCAAGCAGGCTGCATGCCTGATGGAGGGGATCATACGGCTGCATCCATTTCCAG
>CBDCTF010000005.1:0-21064 GCA_965222055.1 Dehalococcoidia bacterium | reverse complement strand
GTTTGCATATATTGATGGAAAAACAGCCTAAAGTTGAACAGTGCAAGCTGGAAGAGAGGGAAGGGTACAAGACAAGCTGCATATAATATGTGGATTCCGTCAGAACCTAGCGTCAGAAGTCTTATTTATGTGGCATTAGATCTTGTATGACATCACCGCAGAAGCAGGTTTGGAGAAACACCGTATTTCCTGCATGTAGATCTCCAATCCCCACCTTTCGCATCATCTCACGGACATACGTGAGATTGTACTCGATGCCGGTCATTTTCTTTATGAACCTCTGCGCCTCTTCTGCCTCCCAGCAAGCGGTCTTTGTTATCAGCCTCCGTACCTTCTTCATAATGCCCTTGTGGACCTTCGGCGGCCTGCCCGATCTGGGCCTGTCCCGCAGTCCGTCTATTCCGCCCTCCAGGTAGCGACGATGCCACTTGACGCCCCACGACCTGGCCCTGTTGAGGCGGCGCGCGGCCTCTGTAACGTACGTCTCGTCCCGCTGAATGAAGATGATCAGCAGCATCCTGTCCGCCACGTTGCGATCTTTTTCCTTTTTGTGTGCCTTGACTAGTTTTTTAATGTCTACAGATGAGCCGTGTGGGGGCGATCTAAAGCTTTTTCGGTATACGGTGCATAATTATTGAGTTAGTCAGAATTTTTCGATGAACCGGCCAGAACGGGTGATCGCTAACTTAACTTTCGCGGTATAGGTGGTTCTTACCAGACCCGCACCACATGGCCCTGCTTGCTCATCTCTTCTAGCAGCCCAACAGTCTCCTGCTTGAACTCCTCCTGTTCTATTTCGGAGGCGGATTTGTCGGAGATCGGTCGCGGCTTCCTGTATGAGAAACCCAGCCGCCCCAGCACCCTTTTGGGTGTGCGCACCTTGCAGGATATCTAGAACCCCTTACTGACCATCTCCAGTACACTGTTCAATCTGCGAGACTTTTGGGTTTTTTCAGGAATGAAAACTGCGAAAACCCCCGAAGATTGAACAGAGTAAGGCAGATCAGCTGATTGTCTGCAGAAGATTCTCACCAACTGCCATCAGGGCAGGATTGGTCTGTTGTTCCAAGTACTGTGACGGTGTTCCATTAACTACGGTTCTGCTGGTATCCTCGTCTACGGCGGGCCCGCGCTGCCGGAGCCCGTCACCGCTATGTTGACCATCCGGAAGTTGTTCGTGCCGAAGTCGCCGGTCGAGGTGATGTTGACGGTGTACTCGGTCTTGCCCGAGTAATCTTCAGACAGCCTTATCTTAAGGGCGGTCCTGTCAACCGCAAAGAGGGCAGAGTCGGCGCCAGTTCCTATTCCGTAGGTCGGGCTTTGGCCGTCGAGGGCCCGGTTCTGCGCTGCAATGTTCCCGATTATCCCGGAGCCGCTACCGATGTTGGTGGACGTGTCGTCCAAGACGACGTACCAGTTGCCCAGGTTTTGGCTGAAGGAGGAGGCGCCAGAGAACATGTCGTCCATATCGGTTACCGATGAGACGTCCCATCCGGAGAGGTCGGAATCGAAGGAGGTGGTGTGGTTGAACATGCCTGCCATGTTCCTCACGCTCGAGACGTCCCAGCCGGAGAGGTCGGAATCGAAGGAGGTGGTGTGGTTGAACATGCCTGCCATGTTCCTCACGCTCGAGACGTCCCAGCCGGAGAGGTCGGAATCGAAGGAGGTGGCGCCGGAGAACATGCCGCGCATGCCAGTTACCTTCGAGACGTCCCAGCCGGAGAGGTCGCCGTTGAAGGTAGGCTCATCCAAGATGGAACCGCTGAACATACGGGACATGTCAGTCACGCTTGAGACGTCCCAGCCGGAGAGGTCGGAATCGAAGGAGGTGGTGTGGTTGAACATGCCTGCCATGTTCCTCACGTTGGAGACGTCCCAGCCGGAGAGATCTCCGTTGAAGGAGGAGGCGCGGGTGAACATGCCTGCCATGTTGGCCACAGACGAGACGTCCCACGCGGAAAGGTCGCCGTTGAAGGATTTGGCGCCGTGGTGCATGCCGCGCATGTCCGTCACCCCCGAGACGTCCCACGCGGAGATGTCGCCGTCAAAGGAGGAGGCGTCGGCGAACATGCCGCGCATGTCCGTCACCCCCGAGACGTCACACGCGGGAAGGTCGGAATCGAAGGAGGTGGCACCCAAGAACATCCGGGCTATGTATCTCACGTTCGAGATGTCCCAGCCGGAGAGATCGGAATCGAAGGAGGTGGCGCCGGAGAACATGCCGCGCATGTCCGTCACCCCCGAGACATCCCATGCGGAGATGTCGCCATCAAAGGAGGAGGCGCGGGCGAACATGCCTGACATGTCAGTTACACCTGACAGGTCGGGAACGTCGTCCGCATTGTAGATCATACCGTGTGCTCCCTCAAACGCCGAATCCATCGAGATCCATTTGGTGCCGCCCCACTGCTCTATGGATTGCAGCTTGGGCGCGTTGATCAAGTCGCCGTTGAGGTAGATCCGCTCAAAGTTACCCGTGATGGCTACGGTGTAGGTTCCGGCATCCTCGTACGCGTGGCTCTGATCCCCCGTGACGTTGGCAGACGTGCTGCCGTCGCCCCAGTCCACCGCGTATGCGCCGGCCGCACCACCCACCGGGATTGTTATCGACTCGTTCGGCGAGGCGGTCCGCCAAGTGGTTATGAACGGGGCGGCGTCGGCCTGGGCCTGCTCGAACCGGATGTCGCCGGCCTCCGTCACCGTTACGTTGATCACCCGGAAATTGTCTCTGCTGAAGCCACCGGTCGAGGTGACGGTGACGGCGTACTCGGTCTTGCCTGAGTAGTCGGCAGACGGCTTTATCTTCAGGGCGTCTCCGTCGATCTCAAAGAGGGCGGAATCTCCGCCGGATCCAATCTCGTAGGTGATGTCTTGGCGGTCAAGGAACCAGTTCTGCGCGGCAATATTCCCAATTACCTCTGTGCCGTCGCCGACGCTGATGGAAGTGCTGTCAAGTGTTATGTACCAGTCGCCCAGGTTGTGGCTGAAGGAGGAGGCGCCGTAGAACATGCCGCGCATGTCCGTCCCCCCCTAGACGTCCCATGCGGAAAGGTCGGAATCGAAGGAGGTGGCGCCGGCGAGCATATAGGACATGCCCTTTACGTTCGAGGCGTCCCACGCGGAAAGGTCGCCGTCGAATGAAGATGCCTCGTAGAACATCTCGGTCATGTCAGCTACCTTTGAGACGTTCCAGCCGGAGATGTCGCCGTCGAACGAGGATGCACGGGAGAACGCACCGTACATGTCGGACACCCCCGATACGTCCCAGTCGGAGAGGTTGCTGTTGAAGGAACGAGAGTTCCAGAACATACGGCTCATGTCGTTCACGCTCGAGACGTCCCAGGTGGAGAGATCTCCATTGAAGGAGGGGGCGTAGGCGAACATGCATGACGTATTTCTGACCTTCGAGACGTCCCACGCGGAAAGGTCGCCGTTAAAAGAGGTAGCGACAAAGAACATGCATGACATATTTCTGACCTCCGAGACGTCCCAGCCGGAGATGTCGCCGTCAAAGGAGGGGGCGCGGGCGAACATGCCGCGCATGTCCGTTGCCCCTGAGACGTCCCACGCGGAAAGGTCGCCGTCAAAGGAGGAGGCGCCGGCGAACATGCCGCTCGTGTCAGTCACCCCAGAGACGTCCCAGTCGGAGAGGTCGCCGTCAAAGGAGGTTGGAGGTGCAAACGCAAAGTACTCGCTGAAGATCTCGACGTAGAAGAATTGGAGGGCAGCGAACATGCATGACATATTTCTGACCTTCGAGACGTCCCACGCGGAAAGGTCGCCGTTAAAAGAGGTAGCGCCGGCGAACATGCATGACATATTTCTGACCCCCGAGACGTCCCAGTCCGAGAGGTCGCCGTTGAAGGAGTCAGCATAGAGGAACATTTTGGACATGTCAGTCACGTTTGAGAGGTTAGGAGCGTCATTTGCACGGTACACCATGTTTGTCGCTCCCTCAAATGCCGAGTTCATCGATTCCCATTGGATGTCGCCCCACTGATCTATAGATTGCAGCTTTTTCGCATTGGGGCTGCCGTTGAGATAGATTCTTGTAAAGTCGCCGGATATGACGACCTGGTACTCTCTAGGACTAGCATAAGCATGCGATGCGTCCCCGGTGGCGCTTGTTACGGTTCCATCGCCCCAGTCTATAGTGTACGCTCCCGTAGATCTCCCCGCCGGGATGGTTATCGACTCGTTCGGCGAGGCGGTCCGCCAAGTGGTGACGAACGGCCTGTAGCGTAACAGTTCGGTCTCATGAAGCAAAATCGCTCAACTTGAACAGGAATTATTCTGCGATACATGTGCCTTGTTCGAAACATATTTAGCTGAGAGTATTTTTTGACAAGGCGTGAACCTCGGACTTGATCCGACTCAAGTAGATTGGAACGATCCTAGCGTAGAATACTTGCTGAAGTACTTTAAGATGACAATGACTGATCGTGATGACAAGCTTGAGTCACTGACGAGATCAAACAATCAGCTGGCATCTGAAAAAGGACAGCTGGCATCTGAAAAAGGACAGCTGGCATCTGAAAAAGAACAGATGGTATCCAAGAACAAAGAACTGAAAGAAAGGTGCTCGCACCTTGAGGCAAAATACGACAGACTCATCGAAATGTACAACAGGCTGCTTGACGGTGCCGGCAACGGCGCCGTCTCCAGCAATCCCCCGGAGGATCCCGACGCAGGATCCAAGACGACGCCCAAGCAGCGCTCTGATGGCGGCAGGAGGGGCAGCTACAACGTGAGGGAGTTCGCCGGATATCCCCGGCCCAAGTCCCCTGCAAGAGGCGAGAATGGCCAGCCACGGAGAGACCACGTGGTGCACGAGACGATGACTGCAGACGAGCTTGCGTGCCGCAAATGCAGATTCACGCTATCCCAACCCACGGCCACGTACAAAAAGACCACCGAGGATCTGGTGGATCGTCAATGGCAGGAGACATCTTGGGTGATCACGCGGAGGTACTGCAAAAAGTGCCGCAGGCAGCAGGCGGCCCGGACCGGCGGCGTCCTGCCAAACGAGCACTACGGGATAAACGTCATGGCCCAGACAGTGACGCTGCGGTGCATGATCGACTCGTTTGAAAAGATCCGCAAGATATTCCACATGTTTCACGGGGTGCTCATCCCAAGGTCCACGCTGAACCACTTTTGCGACAGGGTAGCCGCCGAGCTGGATCCACTGTACCAGGAGATCAGGAGGGATCTGAACGCGGCTAGGCTGGTCAACGGGGACACCACGGGCTGGTTCGTCAGCGGCAAGGGGTGGTACGTGTGGGTCTTTGTGGGAAGGGACGCAGGCGGCAAGGAGACCGTGCTGTTTGAGATAGAAGATTCAGCCGGAAAGAAGGTCCCGATGGGCGTGCTGGGGCAATTCGAAGGCATAGTGGGTTCTGACTCGGACGGATCCTGGAACCATGTCGGCAAGACACACCAAAAGTGCCTGCTCCACTACTTCCGGGACATGTACCGCACGACAGAAAAGAACGACAGCAGCGAGTTTAACCTGTTCTTCATGGAACTGTACGGCATCCTCAAGGACGCCATCGCCACCAGGGGGCACGGATCCGACGGGGCCGTGGAGAGCCTCAAATACAGGATACGGTGCCTCATATCCAAGGAATATGAGGACAGGGATTGCCTGAGGTACGTAAAGCGACTGAAGCGGGAAGGAGATAGCCTGTTCACTTTCATCATGAACGATGTCGAATACCACAACAACGTAAGCGAGCGGGCGCTGAGAAGGTTCGCAGAATTCCGCAAGATCCTGTACGGGAACAGGTCCGATGCCGGTGCCCGGCGAACCAAGATCCTCATGAGCGTCTACGCCACGTGCGAGCAGCGCGGCGTGAACTTTTACCAGTTCGTACAGGACTACCTTTCAGGCAAGACCAGGACAATCCCTCCCGGCCCCGCGCAGAACCAAACGACCATCGCCGTCTGACCGTGCAATGCAGCGACACTGCAAACCCTCCATGGCGCGCGTAACCGGGGCACCTAAAGCACACGGCATGTGCGGTGCGCAAAATTCCTCACCGCCGGCACAAAAAATTACCCGCGACGTGGCGTGGTGCGTTATTTAGCTTCATGAGACCGATCAGTTACGAAATGCTGCTTGAAAGGTCATCCGTGCCTGAACTTCATGAAACCGATCAGTTACCCTGTAGCCCGTTTTGAACGCGTCAGGCACGGCCTCGGATACGAGCACAAATCCTCTTGACACCAGTGCGTCTACTGAAGAGGCAAACACGCATGCTGGCTCTCCCGACGGCGACAGCATCAGCATGCGGTCTCCGGCGCATACCACCGCACCCATCGGCGTTCCGTCCCGCACCTGTTGGTATGGTGAGGGGATCGGCTCGGCCTCCGCAACTGACACGATGCAGGACATCATGGATATGGCTACGGCAAGACCCAATATCGCTATTTTTTGCATCATGGGCATTGACGGACGGTATCAATTAAAGGATCGTGAGTTAGGGCTGGGGGAAGGATCCAAAATAAGCCGCGTATGCTAGGTGGATTCCATCAGACCCGTTAAAATAACACACAAAACGCTGCATTCACGTCGGAATGCCCGCACCATGGCAGCGTCACGGACGCTGGACGGTCATGTCTGGCCCGCCCTACACATCATCTGGCATGCAACTCAAGTTCCAGGCACGGATCTGGTCACACATGCGGCTCGCAAGGCCCTAAACCAGTGTGATAATTGTATCACAAGCGATCAGAACTGGCCTAAACTGCTTATTTTTCCATTACTTCAGATGGATACTCTGCATCTTTCATGTTTCAATCCTTGTTTTGGTGGAGAGGCCGTTTGAACTCGAGATGCGATGGTCCATGAGCGACCTTGACACGTGTTTCAATCCTTGTTTTGGTGGAGAGGCCGTTTGAACACCACATCATGGAAGCATGCGCTTGGATCGGTGGGTTTCAATCCTTGTTTTGGTGGAGAGGCCGTTTGAACATTTGGACGGTGGGTCGACGCTATCTATAACCGTGGTTTCAATCCTTGTTTTGGTGGAGAGGCCGTTTGAACCCGTGGTCACGACATCGCCGATATCGCCCCATGTGATGTTTCAATCCTTGTTTTGGTGGAGAGGCCGTTTGAACTCCCGATTCCATACAGTTCGGACAGACGGAATACGTTTCAATCCGTAACAGTTCGGTCTCATGAAGCAAAATCGCGCAACTTGAACAGGAATTATTCTGCGATACATGTGCCTTATTCGAAACATATTTAGCTGAGAGTATTTTCTGACAAGGCGTGAACCTCGGACTTGATCCGACTCAAGTAGATTGGAACGATCCTAGCGTAGAATACTTGCTGAAGTACTTTAAGATGACAATGACTGATCGTGATGACAAGCTTGAGTCACTGACGAGATCAAACAATCAGCTGGCATCTGAAAAAGAACAGCTGGCATCTGAAAAAGAACAGATGGCATCTGAAAAAGAACAGATGGTATCCAAGAACAAAGAACTGAAAGAAAGGTGCTCGCACCTTGAGGCAAAATACGACAGACTCATCGAAATGTACAACAGGCTGCTTGACGGTGCCGGCAACGGCGCCGTTTCCAGCAATCCCCCGGAGGATCCCGACGCAGGATCCAAGACGACGCCCAAGCAGCGCTCTGATGGCGGCAGGAGGGGCAGCTACAACGTGAGGGAGTTCGCCGGATATCCCCGGCCCAAGTCCCCTGCAAGAGGCGAGAATGGCCAGCCACGGAGAGACCACGTGGTGCACGAGACGATGACTGCAGACGAGCTTGCGTGCCGCAAGTGCAGATTCACGCTATCCCAACCCACGGCCACGTACAAAAAGACCACCGAGGATCTGGTGGATCGTCAATGGCAGGAGACATCTTGGGTGATCACGCGGAGGTACTGCAAAAAGTGCCGCAGGCAGCAGGCGGCCCGGACCGGCGGCGTCCTGCCAAACGAGCACTACGGGATAAACGTCATGGCCCAGACAGTGACGCTGCGGTGCATGATCGACTCGTTTGAAAAGATCCGCAAGATATTCCACATGTTTCACGGGGTGCTCATCCCAAGGTCCACGCTGAACCACTTTTGCGACAGGGTGGCCGCCGAGCTGGATCCACTGTACCAGGAGATCAGGAGGGATCTGAACGCGGCTAGGCTGGTCAACGGGGACACCACGGGATGGTTCGTCAACGGCAAGGGGTGGTACGTGTGGGTCTTTGTGGGAAGGGACGCAGGCGGCAAGGAGACCGTGCTGTTTGAGATAGAAGATTCAGCCGGAAAGAAGGTCCCGATGGGCGTGCTGGGGCAATTCGAAGGCATAGTGGGTTCTGACTCGGACGGATCCTGGAACCATGTAGGCAAGACACACCAAAAGTGCCTGCTCCACTACTTCCGGGACATGTACCGCACGACAGAAAAGAACGACAGCAGCGAGTTTAACCTGTTCTTCATGGAACTGTACGGCATCCTCAAGGACGCCATCGCCACCAGGGGGCACGGATCCGACGGGGCCGTGGAGAGCCTCAAATACAGGATACGGTGCCTCATATCCAAGGAATATGAGGACAGGGATTGCCTGAGGTACGTAAAGCGGCTGAAGCGGGAAGGAGATAGCCTGTTCACTTTCATCATGAACGATGTCGAATACCACAACAACGTAAGCGAGCGGGCGCTGAGAAGGTTCGCAGAATTCCGCAAGATCCTGTACGGGAACAGGTCCGATGCCGGTGCCCGGCGAACCAAGATCCTCATGAGCATCTACGCCACGTGCGAGCAGCGCGGCGTGAACTTTTACCAGTTCGTACAGGACTACCTTTCAGGCAAGACCAGGACAATCCCTCCCGGCCCCGCGCAGAACCAAACGGCCATCGCCGTCTGACCGTGCAATGCAGCGACACTGCAAACCCTCCATGGCGCGCGTAACCGGGGCACCTAAAACACACGGCATGCGGGGTGCGCAAAATTCCTCACCGCCGGCACAAAAAATTACCCGCGACGTGGCGTGGTGCGTTATTTAGCTTCATGAGACCGATCAGTTACGAAATGCTGCTTGAAAGGTCATCCGTGCCTGAACTTCATGAAACCGATCAGTTACTTCAATCCTTGTTTTGGTGGAGAGGCCGTTTGAGCAGTGACTGGTAGCACGTACTACCTTCCCATCAGCATAGTTTCAATCCTTGTTTTGGTGGAGAGGCCGTTTGAACAGTGACTGGTAGCACGTACTACCTTCCCATCAGCATAGTTTCAATCCTTGTTTTGGTGAAGAGGCCGTTTGAACATCAAGATGCTGCAGCAACAGGTAACAATACTGAAGTTTCAATCCTTGTTTTGGTGGAGAGGCCGTTTGAACTCCCGATTCCATACAGTTCGGACAGACGGAATACGTTTCAATCCTTGTTTTGGTGGAGAGGCCGTTTGAACGGCATTACACATTTTGTCTGTCTGGAACCAGGAAGTGTTTCAATCCTTGTTTTGGTGGAGAGGCCGTTTGAACCTCAAGGAGGACATGCTGCACACCGTCCTGAAGGAGTTTCAATCCTTGTTTTGGTGGAGAGGCCGTTTGAACATTACCTTGCCCGGCGACACGGTTTCGTCTATCTCGTTTCAATCCTTGTTTTGGTGGAGAGGCCGTTTGAACGGTAACTATCCTGCACGATACGACTGCCTTACGGAGTTTCAATCCTTGTTTTGGTGGAGAGGCCGTTTGAACAGCGTGCACTTGACTTGCACGTCCCCGCCATACTAGTTTCAATCCTTGTTTTGGTGGAGAGGCCGTTTGAACGGCAAAGTGGAAGAACACGGACGACACGCCAATATTGTTTCAATCCTTGTTTTGGTGGAGAGGCCGTTTGAACCTGGCCCATGAAAATCCGCCAAATGTACGCCGACAGTTTCAATCCTTGTTTTGGTGGAGAGGCCGTTTGAACGCGATCGTGACACCGATATTGGTTTACAACTATTAGTTTCAATCCTTGTTTTGGTGGAGAGGCCGTTTGAACACGATCCTCGAACTGCACGAAACAATGGATAGAGAGTTTCAATCCTTGTTTTGGTGGAGAGGCCGTTTGAACCGGCGAGTCCGCCAGTTCTGCGACGCTGATAATGTTGTTTCAATCCTTGTTTTGGTGGAGAGGCCGTTTGAACGTCCTTGCGGTTCCGGCTTCCCTGCATGCTATATAGTTTCAATCCTTGTTTTGGTGGAGAGGCCGTTTGAACGCTGGCCGGGGCGAAGGTATCAAAGATCGCAGCGTAGTTTCAATCCTTGTTTTGGTGGAGAGGCCGTTTGAACACTGATCTTCTATCGTATCCGGGATTGTGTCGAAGTTTCAATCCTTGTTTTGGTGGAGAGGCCGTTTGAACTTTTGGTTACGATTAGTTAGTTTCACAATCTAGGTCTTAACGGCACCCCCTTGATCCAAGCGCGGGCGCTTGCGACAATCCTACGTTCATGCTCCTGCGATCGCCTCCCGTGCCACCGCCAACAGCCTGTTGTACGTGTTGATCCTTATTGCGATCTCCTGGACGATGTTTTCCATCTTTACCGCGTTTACGGAACCGCCGAACATCCGCTTGAGCGACGAGAACACGATCTCCACCAGCCACCGCCGGCCGTAGCCGACCCGCCTCTTCCAGTCCTTCTGGTTCTGGACGCGCTCGTACTCGTCCAGCGCGGCGAGTCTTTTCGGGCCGGGATCGCTGCCGCACAGCTGATCCTGGGCGGCCAGGCCGCGCGTCCTGCCCACCCCGCCGGCCCTGCTGTTGGCGTTCTTCTTTATCCTGACGAGCGGCACTATTCCCAATCCCTTGCAGTATTCAAATATCTGCCTCGTGTCGTATCCGGCGTCTGCCCGCAGCTCTATCACAGACTGCCCTCCGGCATGCCTTGCAGGGCAGAAAGGCAGCATGCCGTACCGCTCTGCGGATCCCGCGGATCCTTCGGCGCGACTCCCGGCCGCCGCGGTATCTGTACCTTGTGCCTTGGCTGTCCCCTTCGCCAGGACCCCCGCCCTGAGGCTCTCCGGATCCAGGCCGAGCGCCCCCAGCGAGCCGTCCACCAGATCCTTGAACTGGGACGAGTCGCCCTTCCGCTCGTCCGTTACGCGGAACGCCAGGATCTCCCGGGTCTCCTGGTTTATCATGACGCTCAGCTTGATGAACCCGCGCGCCTTCCTGTGCTTGTGGTGTATCCAGTCGCTTCGCGTGGCCGGTGCCAGCCCGGTGGCGTCCGGTATCAGGCAGAGAACGTCGTTGCCGTTCCTGACCGTGGTTATGCTGCCTTCCTGCCGTATCTCCATGGCCTTTATTCTCCGCCACAGGGTGACGTGGTCAGGGGCATCCTCCTCGCCTAGGGCCGATTCGGCCATGCCCTGGCACATGCGGTACGGCAGGGGGCCGTGAATGGCTCGTATTCCCGCGATAGACATTATGACGGTGTCGGGGTAGCTGTAGGGGCGCCCGTTCTTGTTCATGTTCATGCCCTCAAGCTCTCCGTCCGAGCTGGGATCCCTCGTCAGATGCAGCAGCTTTCCCATCTCCACGTACCTGGCGTCGTTCTGGGCGTGGGTTATCTTCAGCCGCGATCTCTGTTTGGTCGGGCCTGCCCCGGTTTTGTTCATGTATGTGGCACCGTTGATCTGATCCTAGTACTTTTCGGATTAAGACAGTTAACCATCAGCTTGAATTCTGTTGGCCTCTGGGAGTCTGGCATGCGGGTTAGTCTGCTTGGGACGGCGGTGCCTTGGTGGAAGACAATGTTGTGAAACTAACTAGTTACGATTGCCTCGTATACGCGATAATCGTTTCAATCCTTGTTTTGGTGGAGAGGCCGTTTGAACACGCGGGCACCAAGATAATAAGCGGGCTTCACTATTTGTTTCAATCCTTGTTTTGGTGGAGAGGCCGTTTGAACCCGTTATACGGGTATAGGCAGGTAGCGATAAAATCCTGTTTCAATCCTTGTTTTGGTGGAGAGGCCGTTTGAACCCGGATATGACACGCCTGTTCAGGAAGTCAGTCAGGTTTCAATCCTTGTTTTGGTGGAGAGGCCGTTTGAACAGCCCAGTTTCAACGGTTTTCATTCGTAGTTTTGCGGATATTCTCAAGCCCCCTTCAGTACAGCAATCTTATTGCCCAGTATTTAAAGAACCGATAGGACAGATTCTCCTAAAACAGCAGTTGAGGCACCGGTTGTCGAATGTCGCGTCGGGCATCGCGCCGGAATCGATCACGCTTTTGGTCCTCGCTAGCGTGCGAAGCGCAAACTCTCTCATATCCTCATCTACCGGATACTCTTTTACGACGCGACTGCCCTTTGCATAGACCACAATCGCCTTCCGTACGGGCTTGCTGGTGTTTTCTTCCACTAGCATAGCAAGCAGGCCCAGCTGAACCCGTAGTGTGTCCACAAGTTCCGTGCGGTCGCTGTACTTGCGTTCGACCAGCACTATCTCGTTGTTAGTTACAACGGCTTCGTCTATTCGTCCTACCAGATCAAGTCTCCGCGAATGGTACGTGTTTCCCACGATCTTCTTGCCGTTCAAGCCTGCAGGGATGTATCCCGTATTGGTCTGTTCACGCCTCCGGTGCATCTGTCGGCCGGCCTTGACAGTACCGCGCTTTCCTTGGTACTGGCTCAGTCCTAGAACGGATATGTAGTAGGTGAAGTTTGGACAGAATGCATGCTCTACCACATCCGACACCGTCAGCGTCATAGCACCATCGAGCCCCTCCGTCCAGAGACGTATTCACGATCGAATCCGCGCCCCACTATGTCGACCTTCCCGAAGCAGGCGTTGCAGCTGAGGATGAGGTAAAATGAATCGTCGTCGGACAGTATGGCTTTTGCCACCTCGAGCAAATCCTTCTTCTGCTGGCCGGAAATGGCGGCGCAGAAGACGCTTTTCTGTATACGGGCAAATCCCTGGTTCTTTAGCGCATGTGTTATGGCAGTTCTTGAGCTGTCATCCGATATGTCGTATACCGCATAGTACATTCGCTTCAAGCAGACGTCCTCTTGTACATGTCAGTCAGCTTCTGGCAATACTTCCATGTTTCGCCCTCAAGCGGCTTTTTGCAGGAGTCAACGTATTTTGCTATGACATTCGCCCTTCCTGTCTTGCTCAGAAACACGGCCCTGTCCTGCATTTCAAACCACGAATCGTGGGCAATTCTTCTGGTGAAGAGCGTGATCGCGCCCTTGTCAACTGCCGGTCTGGAGAGCTCGATCAGGTCATATGACAACGTGGGCTTTCCGTAGGCATCCGCATGGTAAAATCCCGCGTTCGGATCCAACCCTGTGAGGATTATGATTCTCTCTACATCCGAGTATGCAATCCCGTACATGTAGTTCAGCACGGCGTTGAAGCCGTCAAGGGCAGGATGCTGGCTGCGTGACGCGAACCTCCACCGCTCTGGCAGCATAGCGGAAATGGCCGCAAAGTACTCGCGCGCTGCCCATCCTTCAAGACCAAGCAGGACATCCTTTGCCGCGCCACCCTTGTCCGCACTCTCCAAGGCGGCGCGCAGTGCGGACAGCGCGCCGCTAACCTCGGGTGGCCGCGCGTCCCTGTTGGCGGCAAGAGCCGCAAGCAACGCCCTCTGCCGGCGGATCTTCTTTCGCGTTATGTCGGCCGCGATGCCCAAGCCAATGGCACCGTCCTGATTCATGTACTGCCACCGCCTGAGCCACGAAGCCTTGCCTTGAGAGCTCGCCCAGACACGCGCAAATGGCTTTCCCGACCAGCTGGCAAACACCATTTGTATCTGCTTTTCCATTGCGAGCTTTATAGCCGGCGTGCTGACTAGCGCGTTGGCCGTTACCAGTATCGCCGACACCTTCTCCGCCGGTATCTCCGTCGACTCGGCACCGCACTTCACCACAAAGGAATCGTGATCCCTCTTTATCACGCTGCCGTGCGTGCTTACCTCGACTATCATACGGCCTCCAATATGCCAAAGCCCTTCGACACGCTCTTTCCCAGGCCCAGACCGGCAGGAAGCCGTACATTTGTCTCAAACTTGGCGCGAATCCCTATAAACCTGTTTCCGTGGGCCGCCACATCGTCCGCCTTGAATTCGTCTATTCGGGCCGTAATTCGCCGGTCGGCGAATACTCCCAAGCCCTTCAACATGGAGAGTATGTTTCCGACAAGTATGCTTTCCAGAATGGCTGTCTTCTCGCCGCCGTCGGCGCGCGAGAACCTCGCATGGTTTTCTCTGTTCAGAGCCAACCATGGAGACGCGAACCCGTACGTTCCTGCCTCTGGAACGAGCCTATACGAACTGTTTTCCAGAGATAGGCTGCGAACCGGCATCCTTTTGGAGCGCGCCATGATGTGATCCAAGTCCGACATCTTCCGAAACACGATGCTGGAGAACTCGCGCACTCCCACGACGGCGAGCCTGTCGCCCATCTTCTTGTACTGCACCAGCGGGTAGTGGTACGACCGGACCGAATGGTGATGGAACTCTGGAATATCGGTGAACCGGTGGGCCATAAAGCCCCTCAGCTCTACCGGCGTGATTCCGGGATCTTGGCTCAACTCAAACCGCGCGGTGCATATGCTTATGTTTTCCATTTGTCAAGCCCCAGATTACTGTCGTAGATGTCCTCTAGGCTCTCCCTATTCGGGAGAAGTATGCCTTTTTCAAAAAGGTCCCTGTCAAACATGTCGGCCATGGCATTCGGCCGGATGGGCAGCGATGCCGTAACGCCGGTCCACCTCTCCGGGTTGCCTGCCAGCAGGTCGCTCTTGGCCGAGTCGTACTCGCCGGCATCCGGAACAAATACTGTATCCCCACCGCTGTCAGGCATGGCCAGCTCCTTGATACGGCGCCACACGCCATCAAAGTCCATCATGCTGATCATATACTCCAGATCCGTCGCGTCGCTTCTGCCTGTCCTGTTCCTGTCAGACACGTCCCTGTAATAGTCGTCAAGGCTTCCGTACAGCCCCACCGAGTCTGACACACGCTGCATGACCTTGCTTGATGCCTCAAACTCCAGCCTGCTGTATGGCCGGTGATCGCCGTCGGCCAGGTACACGAACATCAGCGGATCCTCTGCCTCACCCTCACGGTTCAGCCTTCCCATGGCCTGCACGATGCTGTCCAGCGGCGCCATTTCCCGGTACACGCGCGTGAAGCTGATGTCAACCCCGGCTTCCACCACCTGGGTTGCCACCAACACGAAGTCGTTCTCGCTTTTCAGGCCAGAAATAATCCTGCTCCTGTCCCTTTTCCTGATGCCGGCAGACAGGTAGAGCGTATGCCTGCCGGCGTGCTCCGCTAAGACCCGCCCGTAGACGCCCGCCGCCTTTTTCCGGGTGTTTGCCATGGCCAGAACCCTGCCGCCTGGAAAGGACGCTATATCTAGGGGGCCGACCGCAACCCTCTTTCGGGTCCGTAGCAGATACTCGTTTCGTGTACTCTCAGAGACGGCAACGCGGTTGAGCCCGCGCAGCTCGTGCGGCACGGTGGCGCTGACTAGTACGAATCTGGTGTTCATTCTCTTGCTCATTCTCGTGAATATTCGCACAAGGTTAGCCAGTACGGGCTTCGGAATCGTCTGTATCTCATCCACGACTAGGACCGAGTTGACGAACGACGCCATCTTCATCTTGTCCCGCGCGGTGTTGGAATATATGGTCATCAGGAGTCGTTGCGTGGTGGCTATGATGAACTGCCTGTTGAATGACTCGTTCTCAAACACCCACTTGTTTGATGTCCGGCCCTCTTCACGGTCCCTTAGGGATCCGGAATAAAGGTGGTTGTACACCAGCACGTCGCCGTATCGTTCCTTGGGAACCACATTCTCCCGAACCTTGGACTCAAAATCCTCCGTCAGGGCCAGCAGCGGGGAGAAGTAAAACACGCGCTCTACCCTGCCCGAATACCTCCTCATTATGTCAAGGAACACCTTGGTCTTGCCTATTCCTGTCGGGGCGTTGATGACGGATATCGGCTCGTCTGGGTCGAAGGCGGCAGCGGCCTGCCGTTGAAAGTCGGTCCTTATCTTGCCCAAGGTGCCGCCCTTTGCCTGCGTTTCCGTGCGGAGGTTGATGTCGAACGAGGGCACCGACCACGCGCGAAAGCTCCCGCGGTCTGCCTGTAGCAGGCATGAGAAGGCAAACGACATGTCTAGATATGCATCAACCGAATCCCCGCCGGCCTGCTCTTCGCCGAGATCGATGCCAAAGTTCACGGGCCGTCCGAACCTTTCCGCACACCTGTCCCAGTCGAGGGCGGCGAGCGCCGGCAGGCCGGCCGACTGGGCACGCAGCGCCGGCAGCGCTTCGGCCGTCGCATCCGTGGTGCAAATGAACTTGTTCCCCTTGGCATCGTCGCCTGGCATATGCGACGGCCTTCCGACCCGCCTTTTCAGCGCAGAATGGTGTCTGTATATCAGCGCAAGCACCCGGTCCCCGTCGGCTGCGGCAAGGTCGGTGCCGTGCAGAAGGTGCTTTGCGGCCCACGCGGACAGGGGTGCGTGAACGCGCAGGTGCCTGGTGGCAGCCTCCGATTTAACGCGACCCCTAATGCCACTGTCGGCATTGAACACGTCTTGGTAGAACGGGTTTATCTTGCCCACGTCGTGCAGCAGTCCGGCGTAAAACGGCACATCCGGGTTTCCAAAGCCCGAGCGGCAGTAGAGGTCGCGCGCGGTCTTCCCCACATTCATCAGGTGGGCCACAAGTGAATGCCGGGCATCCTCCTTCGGGTGGGACAGCAGCTCCCTAGTATAGGCAGACGACATCGTCCCCAGCACTGTAGAATCTAGAAAAGCCGCCCGGCGGGGAATCCTTGATCTCTAGCATCGCCCCGGATACGGGAATCCAGTATTTCAGCACCCTGCCGTCCAGCCTCCCGTCCGCGAGGAAGTGGTGCGTGTGCCTCTCGATTATTATCGAGCCATGCCTGTCTCCTGCCAGATCGGGCTTGAACAACCCGTCATACGCCTCAGACCCGTCTACCACCACGCAGGATGTGATCCTTTCGCCCGAGCTGATCTCGGATGCGTCATATTCTGCGAAGCCCCAAACGTTCGCAGGGCAGTACGCGTGGCCCAGATACGGAGGATACGCAAATACGTTGCCCTTGACGGCGGCAGCCAGCCTGCTGTGATAGGCGCCGTCTGCTGCGGCATACACCGTATAGGACGGGTTCTCCATCACCTCCGTCTTGAACGGCTTCGTCTTTGCACCCTTCAACGAGCGGCGGTTGGAGTAGAACATCGTCTTTCTCGGAATCGACTCCAACCGCAGGCCGACGCGCGTCGCCCCGAACAGCCCCAAATACTCCTCCCCATACATATCCCCCAACACATCGGGCCTGTTGACGCCTATCATGGCTCCTAGCAGGCCCACGATGGCGCTTTTCGACGGGATATGGTATGCGGCCTGACTGGATGTCACGCTTGGATCCTTGAAAGCAGCGAACGGTCCTGCGATGCGGAACGATATCAGATTCAACCCGAAAGTGCTTCCGTCTTCAGGCCCAGAGCGTCAAGATCGGCTTTCAGCACTCTTACGTCGTCGGCAATGTCTGCAGCGCCGCACAGCCTGACGGCCTTTATCTCGGACCTCCTCTCGCCGAGGGCCTTTACTAGCCCCGAAAAATCAAACGGCCTCTCGCCCAAGCCGGTGGCGTATCCGCGCAGTCCTTCATTCTCCCGCACCAGCCCGGGCAGGTCATTGTACGTCTTTTCCGCGTAGTTTACATCTATGTAGAGTATGCTGCGTTGCGGATACTTTGAGCGCGTGACTAGCCCGTTGGTTCCGCGCCACAGACATTCGAACGACATGGCGGCCTTTTCCCTGAACGTTTCCAGAATCTCGGCATCGTTCTTCCACCTGCCCAGATTGGACACGGCGATTATCCCCTGTACCTTGATCAGCGCATATTCCACGGAGTAGAACTTGCCCAACGTGGATGACTGTTCGCTGCCTGCCTTCTCCCTTCCTACGAACCTGCCGACAATCGTGGGGTTTACTATCCGCACCTTGTTTACGCTTCTTGACAGGCCGAATTGCATCGGGCCGGTGAGCTTCTCGGAGCCACCAGACCCCTTCGCGCTGCTCCGCTTCGGGACCAAGGCCCCGAACAGCGGAACGTCAAACGTCTTTAAAAGCAGCCCCCTCATGACCTCGCCGTCGCCGGCTATCTCATGCGCCCTGTCATCCGCCTTTGTCGGCTTGCCGTCGCTGCCGTAGTCTACAAACAGCATCTCCCCCCTGGTGTCGCGCGCATAGTCACGCATTGTGCGCTTTATCCTGACATCAGTAACCATTATCGTGTCGTCTGGCATTAGTCTTGGCTGGTTCTCGAATCCGGGATCCCCATTGGGATTCTGCCGTGATTCGTAGTAGAACAGTATCTCATTGGTCATTCGGCGCGTTCCCCCCAGTAGTATCCCCTGAAAAAGAAGTACGAGTAGTCCTTTGACGAGTCGGCATCAGGTATCTCCTCGCCAAGATCTACGGCGCCGATCTTGGCTGTCAGGCCATCCTTTTTGATGTCGTCCGCATTGGACAGGTGTACACCCCGGCTGACGCGCGCCACAACAAAACGCAGACGCTCCCGATCATACTTTGAGTACGTAAGCATATCCGTGAGGGAGTTGTCGCTTCTCTCGTCCTTCTTGAACTTGACGTACAGCCTTGCGATCTTCCCTACGCCCTCTGCGAACGCTTCTCCCCTGTCTATGCGATCCCCACATGGGCCACCTTTATTTAAAATCATCATGCAGAAGCTGGACTGCCGGAAGAATTCCTCCACCTCTGCCCTGTTGCGGGCGTCTGTGCGCCATGCGACACCCTTCCGCGCCAGAAATCTCCCAAAGAATGCTAGCAGGTGTTCTTTCGGGACGCGCCTGCCTGCAATGAAACTCTTTGCCGCGTTCATGTATGTGCTCCATATGACTCTCTTGCCCGTGTTATCGATAAGCACCTCAAGACACTTTGCCGGCATGTCGTCCGGAACGCCGTCAAACATTTCACCCATTCTCTTCATGGTCAGGTTTTCATCGACCAACAGCTCCTGCTGCGATCGTTTCTGCTTGACGCACAGCACCTTCATCATTGCGGTCGCTCGTGTTTCATCGTCGGTCGATGCCTTGAGCCTGCCGTAGTTTGCCCTCAACCATGACACCAGACCTCTGCGCGCCGCCTCGTTGTGAGACCGGCTTTTGTTGTCCGCCATATCAATGAACGTCCACGCCATGCCTGCGATGCTGGCCGTTGCACTTCTATCCACATACACCTTGCCAAGGCTTGCAGCCCCGATACCAACGCTCCGGTAGAAGTCGGCGCCCTGCTTGCAGTTGGGCGTATAAATCCTGTCGTCGTAGGTCAGGAATTTGGTGTTTTTTGTTGCAGAACTAGAATACCCGTTGGCCAGGTTTCCAAAGTAGTCGACAAATTCCTCGCCGTCGACCTCGGCATCATTCGCGTACCTGATCTTCCCCCTGTCTGGAAGGATAAATACGCGGAACGCTACGATTTGCCTATCCGGCTCTAGCCCGCGCGCGGCACCGAGAAAACTATGGGCAGCGGCATCGCAAACTGCGGCGTTCAGAACTCCGTCATCCCCTACCAGGCCAGAATCGACGTACTTAGCAAACATCGTGTCCTCGCCGATCATGTAATTTTTCTTGTCAAGCCTTAGTTTTACCTCGCCATTTGATCTGTCTGACCGTTCTCCGGACTCCAAGTCCAGCGAGTATGTGCGGTGGCATCCTTCGCCGCCGTTCCTGTCCTTCTTTTTCCCGATGACAATCTCTATTTTCCTTGCCTTGGCTTGTCCGTAGAACATGACGTACGGGTTCGGCTCGAACTTGGATGTGCGGTGGTCCGGCAGGTTCAGTGCTTCCTCGTCGATGGTGTTCAGCGGCATTTGAAGACGTTCTTGGATGCTGCGCGACGCCTCCACGATTCGCGAATTGTACTCCTCACACAACCGGCCATCCAGCGATACCTTGCCATCGATGCAGAACATCTTTTTGATGGGCAGCTCTCGGTCAGGAGGAATGATTGCAGGCGAGCTCTTGTTTTTCCGATAGAGTTCATACGCTAGCATGCTCGGTATAGGAACATGTGGCTTAAAAGTTGAGCTCAACGGGGGATTGCCGCATAATTCTGCTTGACTGTGGTGCCAGTACTGGCAGTCCTGCAATCTGTCCAGCTATTTCCCGGCTCAATTGCCGGATCCTTGGCACAAATGTCACACGCATTGCCATGTCTCCCGTCACGTTTTCTCCAGGGATGCGTCCGGACGAGACTGGTCTCTAGGTGCCCTGTACGCTCTGGCAGGTCACTGACTCGATCCGATGGAGCCCATTCCGTGTTCACTACGCCGTGTACGCTGGTATCGGGATTCCAAGCTTGTTGGCGCACCTGAGGCGATTGAGAACCTTGAGGTTCCAGGCGATTGTCCGGATCTTGCTAAATCTGCGCTGGTTTGATTCTATGAGGAACCTGCAGTGCGGTTGGTGGCGCTTGGTCTCCTCCGCCCGAAGATCCCTTCGATCAGACTCCTCTTTTTGTACTCTTGTTCGTCAAAGATCCCGGCCGCCTCCCTTACGGGGTTGACCACGCCGGTCTCGCTGTTTGCCGCCACTACGGACACGATGCCGGTGTCGTCTGTCATGGCATCGTCTAGGGTGTCAAGGTCAACCGGGCCGTCACTCCTGACAGGTATCATATTCAGCGTGGATCCGTCCTCCTCTAGGGCGCGGCATGTCTGGAGAACCGACTTGTGCCCCGTCGCCCCAACGAGCATCCTGATCGGCCTGCCGAGTCCCCTTCTCAGGCCGGCAAACGCGAGGTTGTTTGCCTCTGTGGCACCGGACGTGAATATGACGTCTGGCGCCCTCATCTCCACGGCCTGTCCAACAAGCCTGCGGGCATCCTCCACCAGGCCCCCGGCGGCCCTGCCGGTGCCGTGGCCCACGCTGGACGGGTTTCCGAACCGCTCGTTAAATATTGGAACCATAACCTCCACTACCCGACTGTCCACGGGCATCGCGGAGTTGTAGTCGAGGTATGCCATGTCCCATATTACGAATCCCTTT
>CBDCTF010000004.1:0-45972 GCA_965222055.1 Dehalococcoidia bacterium | reverse complement strand
CCATCATCAGCAGACAGGCAAAGTCCAGTTTCTCCTTGGAGTGAACCGGGGGACGGCCCCTGTTGCCGTTTTCTCGGCGCGGGCAAGGGTTCTTCCGGATTATCTCGATCAGTGCCCTCTTCAGACTAGGCGCCTCGACTTCCTTTGCCAGTTCATAGTACTGCCAGTATCCTTCCCGTCTGTTGTGTTCGCTCATTGCCATGTGCGGGAGATCGCGGATCATTGAACGTATCGGACGGGTCTAGGCGGTTCGGAGAATTACGCACCAACCCCGGCCCGTCTCGGAGCGGAACCTGTCCTGTCCCGGGCGGGATCGCCGGATGGCGCGCAGCCCGCGCTGGCTGCCCCCTACGCGGGAGCCGCAGTTGCCCCGCCGGGCCGCGGCGGGAAGGCGGTTAAAAACCCGGGAAGTTCCAGCGTGCCGGCGGCTGCCGCGCCGGGCGGCGCGCGCCGGACGGCTGCTGCCAACACTGTTTTTGGCAGCCGGGGGGAACGGGAGGGGGCGTTGAGCCGCCCCTCGCCTGTGCAGGGGCGGCGAGACGCCCCCGGACGGACGTGCCTGGCGTTACGCTTGGGACTCGGCGATACGCCTTGTCTTCTGCATCTTCCGCTTGACGAGATCCCGATTTATTCCCCTGTACTCGGTGCCGCTGTTGAGCATCTCCCAGACCCATTCTAGCATGACCCTGGCCGTGGCCACCCTTGCCTTCATGGTTCCTATGCGGGCTGCCAGCTTTTGATAGCGCGCCCCTATCCGGGCGTCGTGCCGGACGGCGACGAAGGCGGCCTCGACCATGGCGGTGCGCAGCCAGACGGAGCCGCGCTTTGTTATGCCGCCCGTCCTGACCGTCTCCCCGCTGTTGTGGTGCCTCGGCGACAGTCCGGCGTAGGAGACCAGCTTTTCTGCGCTGCCAAAGCGCCCGTGGTCGACGATCTCGGCAAGTATGGTTACCGCCGTAATGTAGCCTATTCCGGGGATGGTCATGATGAGCCGCGCCCGCGGGTCGTCCCGGGCGATCTCGGCTACCCTCTTTTCGTACCTAGCGATCCGCCCACGCAGGAAGACCAGCTTGGCCAGGTGGGTGTCCACCCCCAGACGGTCGGTCTCGCTCAGGTCCAGGTTCTGCAGCCACTCCAGTCCGTCGCCGGTAAACAGTCCGCCGCGGGGGCGCTTGTAGGGATATCTGGCAACGATCGCGTGGATGCGGTTCCTAGGAGCCTTTGTGTCGTCTACCAGGGCAAGGCGGCTGCGGGTCAGCTCGCGCATGTCCCGCTGGGCGGCATTCACCACAAACGACTCCGGGATCATGTCCAGCCTGCACAGCTCGGCCAGCTTCTCCGAGTCGGCCTTGTCGTTCTTGTAGGCGGTCTGGGTGATTATCTTGAGGTGGTATGGGTGCGCCAGCAGGGTGTTGATGCCTGCGGCCTCCAGCGTGTCGTGCAGGACGATCCAGTAGTTGCCGGTGGATTCGCAGACGGCCGTGGCCGGCAGGTACCCGTCACTGCGGAGCATCCCGGTGAACCCGTTTATTCCGGTGATGTCGTTGTCAAACGAGGTACGCTTCAGTACCTTCTTGGCATCTCCCTTGATCGTTGTAACGCATTTCTTTTTGTGAACGTCTATTCCAATGTAATACATTCTCTCACCTCCTTTGCAGTAAAGTGGACCCGACCAGCGGAAAACTCCCATTCACCGTCAAAGCGGTATTTCACCATCCGCATACCTTGAGTCAGTCTGAGTGACGCCCTCATACGTGGCAAGGTACAATCGACTCTCAGGTCCAACAGGGCGGTTACTACGGCTGCTCTTATATCAGCAACACATAGTGTCTGAGTGTCGCGACCTTGGACATGATGTCGATTCCGTAGTGCTCGCCTGGCAGGACACCGTCGGGCTGCGACGACTGCTGCCTGCCGCAGCGCCTGCAGTACCGCCGCGTGACAGTCCAGTGGGTCACCTGCCACCTGGCGCCCGCGGAATCCTCCGTGACCTTCCCGTATTCGGCCGTGGGTGCGGAGAGCGGGTCGCCGCACGTGCGGCAGAAGCGATCGTCTGCCTTGGCCGTCCTGCACTCGACGTGCCCCCTCGGCGGAGGGGGATCCGCGTACGGAGATGGAGGGGACGGGGGCCGCGGGTACCCCTGATACTTCCTCACATTGTAGCTGCGCCGCCTTGCGGGATCCTCTCTCCGCCCGCCGTCGGCGCCTGCCGGGGCGCCGGACGCGGCCGCGCCGCCCTTGTCCGTGAGCCGGTTGTGCATTCCGACGTGGGCCTCGTATTTTGCCTCAAGTTCACTGTACACCCTCCTGAGCTCCTCGTTGCTGGCTCTGAGCTCCTCGTTTGATTTTGTCAGCGCCGCGATTTCGTCGTCCCGGTTTGCCGTGACCATCTTAAAATGCTTCATCAGGTATTCGACATCCGGATTGTTCCAGTCCACTCTGGTCAGATCAAAATCCGGAGTCATGTCTTGGCATGGGACGATCAAAGCTAAAAATGTTGCGCCAGAAATACTGCATTTGGATTCCGCTCAGCTATGAGCGGTCTTGGAAATCGACAAGAGTTTTCCACTTTGACGGCATGGGATCTATCTCTGAACATCCAATGTCTTATTTTTCATGATTTTTCGATTAATTTTACTTCATGAGTCCGACCTGCTACCCTCTTTATCTCATCTGTGGATCTGAAGTACCTGCCGGCCAGCCGCCTTTTAAGGTCCCTCCACACGTTCTCGATTTGGTTCAGCTGCGGAGTGTACGGAGGAAGGAATTCCAGATCAATGGTTCCGTTGGCGCCCTCCACGTACGCGTTGACTGCGTGCGACTTGTGGTACGACGCGTTGTCCAGAACCGTGTAGAATTCCGGATGCTTCTGGCGAACATCCTTTAGGAAATCTATGAACGTTTCAGAGTTTGTGGACTCCACTGTGCGCACATAGAGTACGTCCTCCCCCATTATGCCGATCAGCCTGACGGATTTTTTTGAGAAGCCGATCGGGACGGTGTCGCGTCCGTTGGTGGGCCTCCACCCGTAGCTGGGGTTCTGCGATATCTGTACCCCTGCTTCATCCTCCACGAATGCGGGGCGCCCCTCCTTGCGGTACTCCGCTGCCTTCTCACCGGCCACCTGCTTGAACTCTTCCTGCACCTTCTTGGAGGCCGATTTGTACGGGATGTACCTGCACTTTCGCCAAGAGAACCTAATCCGGCGCAGCTTCCTCCGCAGCGTGCGTATCTTGCAGTCTATCCCAAACTCCCTCTTGATCATCTCAAGGTAAGTGTTCACGTCCTCCCTTAATCCACGCCTAACTACAACCCACGTCGACCTGTCTACAGGCACGGAACAAGAGGGGACGTGAACACTTACATCTCAAGTATCATGTTGAGCTGCCAGGAACCTGACTCGAATCCGTACTTGTTCGGCTCCTTGAGCAACCACTTTCGGACTGTTTTGAAGATGGAACTGGGCAGCTTGCCCCGCCTGCCCATGCGTCTCCTGTTGAACCGGCCCTTCAATCCGCGCTTGCTCATCCGGACCAGCCAATCGTGCACGGTGGAGTACGCCGTGCCCAGTTCCCTGCAGATCTTCCTGATGCTGTAGCCATTCTTTCTGGAGCGGCACGCCAGCAGCCTGAACTTTGCCGTTGGGTTCCTCTCGCCCTCAATCGCCTTGGTCAGCTTCCCCGTGCTTACATTTGGCATGAACCTATGTCCGGACTCGAGCATCCTGCGCCCATCCTAGGATTTGGTCGGCCGGCCGGTCTTTTCGGGATCGCCGGAGCCGCTTCCGCTGTGCATTTTCTCGGTGGCAGGCATCATAAAAGTACCAGAAATGATCCACGGATCAGAATGTATCGGTAGGACGAATCCCGAATTTCATGAGATTTGGCGACCCATCAGATTATGATCTCTGGGTGATCGGATTGCTTTGGCCCTCACTACGCTGTTCGGAATGACCCTCAAAAAACTGGTATTTGACGTGACCGAATGCGAAAAGACGGTCTGCCATATGGGAGAGATCACAACGGCAGACTGCATCAGGTGCGGCGGCACCACATACCGGATACCGACTCCATTCAGGAAACATCGCTTGGCCCCAACTTGGAGAGGATAATCGCCAGCATACACGGGGTCTGTGCAACGACAGACGCTCCCGGCGTCCACTAAATTCTACAGGCTGCCTGCGCAGCGATGCCTAGCATTGCAGGCAAGGGCTACAGAGCCTTTTTTCGCACTGCGTCAATCCGCATTATTGTCGCCTTCTTACTTGGTCCGATCAGCCTGATCTCATAGACTGGGACGTACGCTTCGACGATCTCGCGCAGTGTAAACTCCTTCTGAACGTCACGGACGCTCGAATCCGGAACCGTCTTTAGTGACTCTTCGAGCCGATTTACGGCATCTCCGTATGCCATCTTGGATCGCCTGATGCCCTTCTCGTTCTTCTCTAGTATCTGCCGCGGATAGTTCTCGATGGTCTTGGAGCCCATCTTGAACGGAATCGGTATCTCGATGCCGTGGTGATCAAAGGCCAGCTCGTCCTCCTCGTCTACAAAGACATGCTCCTCCAATTCCAGATCAACCTTGTTCTTTCCGCGCCGTCCGGGCACAGCCTTCTCAAGACCAGATTTTGAGCGGGCGAGGAACGTGCCGTCCCCCAGCGCCACATCCTTTACGTTTGAGGCAACTGAGATCGTATGAGTCGCCTTTACGTAATAGTCAGAGGTGTATCTGCCGGAGACGATCAGCACACACTCGTAGTACAGCTCCAAGGAGTGGATCTGAATGTCCTCCTTTTTGACTCTTGAGAACCGAGAGCCGAACATGGCGGTCTTCTTTTGTTCCGCCATCTCCATTGCACCTGCCTCATCTAGGTTGTTCTTCAGTACGATCGTCCTTATGTCATAAGCCGGCTCTGTCAACATGTCAACTTGGAGCGTCGCAGATATAAAAAGAAGATCGCACAGCCGGCTGTGTCCCACGGACATACACTCCCCCAAAATCGCAAGGCATAGTACTGGCCAGAACAATCCGCTCACTTTGACGAAAAATGCTGCTAAGCACTGACCACCATGTGACATTATTCTCCACGTCCTTCAATTTTTCTGGATTACATGCTGGAACGGGCGACTGTCGTACGCTATTGGAGTGCAGAGTCGCGTATTTGTACAGGCAGGTTTGATTATGCCACAAGGTAGCCTTTGAGCCTGTTGTCCATCTCGCGCTCAAGGATTGCGGTTATCGCCGCCCTCAGCTCGTCGAGTGACCGGAAGAACCTGCCGGCAAGCCTCTTCTTCAGGTCCCTCCACACGGTCTCGACGGGGTTCAGCTGCGGAGTGTAGGGCGGGAGAAACTCCAGCTCGACGTCGCCTCCGGCTGACTCCACGTACTCCCTGACAGCCTTAGACTTGTGGTAGGAGGCGTTGTCAAGGACCATGAATAACCGCGGACGGTCCCTGCGGATCTCCTCCAGGAATTCCTGGAACGTCTCCGAGTTTGTCGACTCCACGATCTTTATTCGCAGCTCGTCTTGGGACATCGCGCCGAATATCCTGACAGACTCCCTTGAGAAGCTTGTCCTGACCTGCTCGCGCCCCCCGGTCGGCCTCCACCCGTAGGCGGGGTTCTGGGACCTTTGGACCGCGGCCTCGTCCTCGGCAAAGACGGTCATACCGTCCGCGCGCCTCTGGGCCGCGCGCTCCCCGACCTCCCTTTTGAACTCCTCCTGCCTCTCTTTGGAGACTGACCTGTACGGGACGTACCGTACATACTCACGCCCATGATGCACCTAGTCGTAAAAACACGCGGCAGTGTGCAAAACTATGCCTAGCTTTGATCTGGACCTGAGGATGTACGGACGTACCTGTCCTTTCTCCAAGAGAACCCGATCCTGCGCAGCCACCTGCGCAGCGTGCGCGCCCTGACGGTTACGTCAAACTCCTTCCGGATCATCTCGGTTACCATGTCCATCTGCCACGAGCCGGTCTCAAAGCCACACTTTTTCGGGTTCCTCTTGAGCCAGCGCCGCACGGTACGGATGATCTGGAGGGGGAGCTTGGCTCTTCGCCCCTTGGGCCTCGCGTTGAATCTGCCCCTCAGTCCGCGGTCGCGCATCCGCAGCAGCCAGTCGCGGATAGTCGAGTAGGCGGTTTTCAGATCCTTGGATATCCTGCGTATACTGTGGCCCTTCTTCCTGCCCAGGCACGCCAGGAGCCTGAACTTTGCGCACTTGTCCTTCTCCTTTCGTGCCGCTTTTTCCAGCCTCTTCTCGCTGACGCCCGGCATGAACGCGGTGCCGGACTCCAGCCGCGCGCATCCGCCTTCTCGGGTGTTCTCACAATCGCTTTCTGGTTTCACAAAATGGCGTCAATCTCCCTCGATCAATATCTTTCGAATTTGAATCGGCAGATCTGGCTTGAGGCGGTCAGTGTGGGTAGCGGGGCTGCAACATTACAGAAACTTGCAGTTTTTCCGGCCAAGTGATCGGATCATTGTGGCCGCTACTAGGCATAATGATCCGATGATCGCGGCTCGACCCAATGAAAAAAGGAAAACGCGATCAGCGACAATACGACCTGGTCCAGCAGCATCTGCCGGGTCTCATACTGAGCACGATACTGAGGATAGTTGAGGATCTGGGCGACCCATACCGGGCCAAGCCCGGACTGGGCGGCATGACCGCCTACCCGCCAAAGGCCATGGCCGTCGTCTGCATTCTCATGGAAGCAGAGGCGCGCACCTACCGAAAGATGGTGGGCCACCTCAGGATGAACCGGGGCCTCGCCATGAAGATAGGGCTGCTCAAGATACCCTCAAAGAGCACCATATGGCGCGCCTACGGCATGATCCCCGAGCCGTACCTGCGGGAGGTCCACACGAGGATCATCGGCGACGTCATGGTGACCGGCTCGTTGGCCGGGGACAGCACCGGCTACTCCAGCAACAGGTTCGTCCGGTGGTTCAGCATCCGACACGACCAGGTCAGGCTCAAGCGCGGCTGGGTCAAGCTGCACAGCATCGTCGATGTCTCCACCAAGACTGTCCTAGACTACCTAGTCACCGACGGGTACGCCTCCGACATCACAGGATTGTGGCCGATGCTGGGAAGGATCGAAGAAGGCGCCGACTTCTTCTGCCTGGATTCGGCCTACTTGGCAAGGAAGATTTGCGACGCGATAGCTGCCAAGGGCATGACACCGCGCATCCGGCCCAAGTCCAATACCGTCTGCAAGAACGGGGGCAGCCAGGCCTGGGGCGATATGACCAGGACGCACAGGGACGAGCTGGCCCGGTTCATGGACGAGTACCACCAGCGCAGCATCATCGAGGCCGTCTTTGGGGCAATCAAGAGGATGTATGGGAACCACCTCAGGAGCCGCAGGCGCGCCCGGCAGAGCCGGGAGATAGCAATCCGGGTCATCTGCTACAACATCGAGGTGGTCGCGCGATCGCACGTAAAAAGCGGCAGGCTCACGCACGAGTCGCTCACTGCAATGGTTGCCTGACTGGCGCGGTGACCTCCGCGCCGTCCGTGGGGGAGCCTGCGCACCATCCCTTGGCTCGGATGGGATTTTACAGTTTCGGACAACATTTGAAGCCGGCGGTATGTGAAAAATGCCACAATCCCAAGAATTCGAAGAATGCCTGTACCGACGCGACGACGGCGGATGATTGTGGGGTTATGTCTCTAGGACACAGCCCGCACAGCCCGCAAACCAGCCGGGATTTGTTTCCCTCCGGCCTCTGCGCTCATGTGTGTCTGATTTTGACTCCTCAGATCCTGGACAGAATCTTCGCCTTCTGTTCTAGAAACTCCTGCTCGGTAAGCACACCCGAGTCCTTCAGTCGGCCCATCTGCTCTAGTATCTTCAGATTATGCTCTGCCGAGTTCGTCATTCCCTTGGCAATGGTGATTCCCCGACCCAGCGTCTTCTGGCTCTGCTCCTGCAGCTTCCGGGCCTCCTTGCCTACGCGCTTTGTAATATCTGCACTAGCGCTACCGGCCTCGCCGGCTGCTACCTTTCCTACTGCTATCACATCGCCGATGACCTGATCCGCCTTTCCTGTTATCTTTTCCACATTTCCGGTCTTCCTTGATCTACTCAATGCTTTCACCCGTGCCTGTTTGGTATATTTCTCTTGCGCAAGCGTAAAACGGATTGCAGTGTCCATGAGCCACGCCGTTCTCTGTTTTGGCTGCTGGCTATTGATGTCGGCATCCATCCATCTGAGGTCCTGCTGCCCTGTCTCATCGGCAGTCCTCCTGCTGTGGAACACCATCAGCAGCATCTCGTTGTCGGCATCCAGTGAAAAGTGCAGCCTGTCGATGTTGTAGTACTCGACACAGTCATCCAACCCATCATGGTGCCATATTTCTTCCTCGGCGCCACTGTGGAACCTCTCCAGTTTTCAGTTGGCCTGCGGGTGATGTGGTCTTGAATTGATCAGCATCATGTTGGGATTCAGCAGCTCGTTCTCAAGGGGGGGGGGGGTCGGAGTCCAGGTGCCTTCCTGCTTCTTGCGGTTGCCTCTGCCGATAAGGCACGAGCCGTTGCCGGACAAGACGGTCGCTGGCACGCCAAACTTGGCGACTGTCTGCCGGAGCGCCGCTACCGTGTTCTCTGATGTGGCTTCCTTGAACAATGCCGCGCCCGTAATGCGCCTGGAGGCGTCGTCAAGATACATGTTCAGGTTCAGATCCTTCATACGCGGTTCCCTCATTATGTGCCAGTCCGTATGTCACATGGCGTTAGAGTACAGGCGCCCGTACCTGACCTACTTGCGCTTCCTCGACTTTGCCGGGGAGTCGACGACTAGGCCGTTGGATTTCATTATCTGGTATACGCGAGAGCGGCTTATGTCATGTCCACCCTTCTTGAACATCTTGGCCGCCTGCACTACGACCTCCGGCCTGCGGCGGTGGGCATCCGGCACCATCTGGATTTCCTCTTCAGACGTAGCAGGGCTCTTCGGTCGACCGGCGGGGCGCCGGATATGCGCAGTTCCCGTCTTGAGATGCTCCACTCATAACCGTTGTGTGCGCCGCTGCGTTACATCAATCTCTTCTGCCACCACCCTGGTATCGCTGCCTCCCTACAGCTGCCTGACGAGGTATTGGGTGGACCTGTCCGACAGCTTTGGCTTTATTTTTTCCTTTGATCCGGGGTTGGTGCGTAATTCTCCGAACCGCCTAGACCCGTCCGATACGTTCAATGATCCGCGATCTCCCGCACGCGGCAATGAGCGAACACAACAGACGGGAAGGATACTGGCAGTACTATGAACTGGCAAAGGAAGTCGAGGCGTCTAGTCTGAAGAGGGAGCTGATCGAGATAATCCGGGAAAACCCTTGCCCGCGCCGAGAAAACGGCAACAGGGGCCGTCCCCCGGTTCACTCCAAGGAGAAACTGGACTTTGCCTGTCTGCTGATGATGGCAGGCAACAACACCTATCGCGGAGTCGAATCGGACCTGCGAGGCATGCGGACACCATGGGACAACGAGCCCGTCCCGGACCATACCACACTGGTCAGGCACCTCCAGACGATACCGGCAGACTGGCTCGATCTGATCGTGGCCGAGACGGCCCGCCGCTGCATCAAGGAGGCGGACGAGGCGACGGGCCCGCTGGGAGCCGACAGCAGCGCGGCGGAGACCACTAGGTACGAATACGTCGAGAGGCCGAACAGGGAGGAGCGCGACTTTGTCGAGACACGCCAAAAGACCTACTGGAAATACCACATAACGGCCATCTTGGGCCTGCAGATCGTGCTGGCGGCGTTCACCACGCCCAGCAACATCAACGACACGACCATGCTTCCAGTCATGCTGGCTGAGATCAGGCGTCGCGGGTTTGACTTTGCGGGGAATTTCTTTGACGGGGACAAGGGGTACGACTCTGACTACAACTGCAAGCTGCTGTTCTGGATGGGCATGATCCCCAACATCAAGCAACGGAAGGATGCTGTCAACCGTGGCAAGTCGCACAGGAGGAAGGCAGCCGGCATGTTCAGCGATAGCGAGTACAGAAAGAGGGCCCTGATAGAGGGCATCTTCGGGGCCGAGGAGACCCGGCGGCACCAGCTGCACTGCCGGTTCGTCCGGGAGGACAACCGGCGCCGGTTCGCCAAGGGAAGGGCGATCGCCTGGAACATCCGGACCCTCAACCGGTTCGAGTGCGCCAACCGGCTGAACATACCAATACCCTCCTACGGTGGCACGGCGCACGTGGGGTGCGCCTGATGATCCGACCCGTCAGTAGCTGATCACGGCGTGCTGGCAACAAAGCCCGACACGCACCAAAGCACCGCCGGTGAAGACGCAACGGGAGACACACATGAGCAGGACGGAGCAGAATTACGCACCAACCCCGGCAAAACCACAACATGGAAAGCCGCAGCAAAACGGCAACGGCAAAAGTGGCACGGCAAAGCCGCGCGGAGGGCAGAAGGGACACAAGGGAGCCACGTACAGGCCTGCCCCAACGCGCTTTGAGAGGCACGCGCCAGACAGGTGTCCCCGGTGCGGCATGTCAGATCTTACAGTGACCAAAACCTGCAAACGCAACGTCACGGAGATTCCGCCTCCGCAAAAGGCCGTGACCACGCAGCATGTCCTGGAGACATGCAGCTGCAACGTCTGCGGTCTTGGGGGAATCGGGCCGGGGGCGGCGCCTCCGGATGTGGACGCGGACGGCAACGGGACCGTTTCTGAATCCCCCCAGAAGACCGGGCCGGGGGCGGCGCTTCCAAAGAGGGGCAACTATGGCATGAACGTGATACTCAAGGTCGCTGAGAACTTTTTGCAGCGCATGCCACACAGGATGAGCGCAAAGAGCCTGCGGCGGCACCTGACAAGGATGTCCCACGGGACAGTCCACAACATTCTGTGCATGACAGGCACGAATCTGGACGCTCCGGCCAGGCAAATCCTTGATCTCATACGGCTTGCCCGCGTGCTGCATGTGGACGAGACATCGCTGTCCCTCAACGGCAAGCTCGTCTGGGTGTGGATATTCTTCGATCCGGAGACCGGAAACACGCTGTTCGTGATACGGCCCAGCAGGGGCGGCGATGTCCTCAGGGAGGTAATCCCCGAATGGGATGGAACGATCGTGTCCGACGGGTGGGGCCCGTACAAGAAATACCGCGTCCAGCGGTGCTGGGCGCACATATTGCGCGAGATCAGGCATCTCGCCCGCAGGAATCCCGACTGCCAGGAGGCGCAAGACACGCTGGCCGTCCTGTCCCGCGTGCACCGGTGTGGGCTCCGGGCGAGCGGATCCATGAAGAAACGGCGCAGGCTGCGCAGCTACCTGCGCAGGCGCGTGCGCGAGATCCTGGCCAAATGTGCAGACGTTGCCATGCTCGAGGAATTCACGGCCAAGCTGGGCAACGCCTACGAGGATCTGTTCCGGTTCGTGCTGGATCCGCGGATTCCGTCAACCAACAACGCCGCTGAACGCGGGTTGCGCGAGATAGTGGTGCACAGGAAGATACGCGGATCCATCAGGTCAAAGAACACGATGCGGTGGCTCGGGAACCTGTTCTCGTGCGTCACGACATGGCAGCAGCGCGGCGTCGATCACCTCTCAGAGATCGCAAGATACGTCTAGACGGCGCAAACACACATGGTTGGCGCCCTGCCATCTTTTTGCGCAATTCGTCTTCCAGCTCCCGTTGCCTGCGCATCAACTTGTCCAATTGCTCCTTTTTGACGTCAACCTTTTGTTTGAGTTTAAGGTATTCCGTTCTAGCTTTTTTGTACAGTTTTTTGTGATCTGACTTGGCAGTCAGTACTGAATATGTGATCTACTATTTAGATCGATGCGCCATGGTGACCTGTCTGCTGGCTTGGAAACGGCACAGGCAAGCGTGATCGTGAGCCGAAGCGCCCAGAAATCGTCAACTGTGCGGGGATCACAGGCACAGTTGCCCTTGGATAGTGGCAAAACACGCCTAAATGACGTGAACACTTACGATTTTTTCTTCAAGCCTGCAAAATCTTATTGCCGCAGCGGCCGGCTCCGGCAGATATTGGGGGAATACGCATGAGTTCTAATGGGACGAAAAGAGAAAGGGATCAGATGGTGGCCTCGGCCGCCGCCTAGATCATGGTCTTCCACTTGTTGGAGCCCTCGATCCTGATGCCGGCCGCCTCTCCGGGAGTCTGGCCGTCAAGCTTGAGGTGCGGCCTTACGTGGTTGTGGTAGATGCGGAGGCCGGTTAGAATTGAGGTAAGTGTTCACGTCCTCCCTTAATCCACGCCTAACTACAACCCACACCGACCTGTCTGCAGGCACGGATCAAGAGGGGACGTGAACACTTACGAATTGAGGAGGTGTCCTTCTTGGGCCCCTTACGACCTTCTCTCGGCGTCTCAGGGTATTCCCGTTGAAGGACTCCATCTGGTTGTTGTACGTGTCGCCTGCCATGTGGATGTGGCTCTCGTGTGTCGATTCCGATTGTATCCGACTTTGTTTCCCAATTTCGATAAACGCATTCTGGTTGCCGCAAGGAACGCGATTCTCGTGTGGTTTGACGCTGTTTGCGGACCAAATTAATCGTAAAAGCGCGAAATGTCTGTATTGGGAAACAAAGTTCCTTTGGCTTCTCAACTTAAATACAAAACCCTACCTTCAAATTCCAAATGTCAAGCAACGCCGCGGTAATCGACAACGAAAAGGTGAAGCTCTTGGACCAGCTGTTGGAGATCCTGCCCAGCACAAAGAGGGCGTCGTTTGCCATAGGGTACTTTTTCATCTCCGGGTTTGCCGAGATCATGGGCAGTTTGAAGCGGATAGAGACAAGCGATGATGACGGCCACGTGATGCGCCTCCTCATATCCCCCACCACCGACCGCCAGACGGCGGAGGCCCTCCTGGCCGGCAACGCATCCACGGCCGAGGCTAGAAAGGCGGCGGAGGCCGAGGGCGAGGTGGACGTGGGCAGGAGGCGCGCCGCCGACGACGTGAAGGGCATGCTGGAGCACATGCCGCAGACGGAGGGCGACCAGAAGGCCGCCAGAAAGCTCGCGGAACTCATACGGAAGAAAAAGGTCCAAGTAAAGGTCTACACCAAGGACAGGCTCCACGCAAAGGCGTACATCTTTGAGATCGAGGGCGGTCTCATCCCCAGGCTGGCCATCGTGGGATCCAGCAACCTGTCGATATCCGGAATCAGGGAGCACACGGAACTGAACCTGAGAACGAATGACGACAGTCAGGCAAGGCAGCTGCTTGAGTGGTTTGACCGCCACTGGGACGACGAATCCAGCGTGGAGTTCACAAAGGACGTGGCCGACATACTGGAGATGTCGTGGGCCGGAAAGGAGCGCACCCCAGACGACATATACCGCAAGGCGGCGCTGCACGAGCACGATGACCAGCCCGCTGTTCCCATACTCGTTCCCGTCAGGGAGCTCTTCGACTTCCAGAAGGCGGCCGTGTACAGGGCCATAAAGAGGCTCGACGAATACGGCGGCGTGATCATCGCTGATGTGGTGGGCACCGGCAAGTCGTTCATCGGCAGCGCCATCATGAAGCACCTCAGGGAGACGAAACGCTCCAAGCTGCTCATCATCTGTCCCCCGCACCTAGAAGGCATGTGGAAGGACTACCTGAGGGAGTTTGACATGCCCGGCGAGGTGGTATCCAGATACAAGATAGGGTCAGAGGACGTGCTGTCAAGGTACACGTACTGCGACGCCATCCTGGTCGACGAGAGCCACAACTTCCGCAACTCCAACACGCAATCCTACGAGGCCCTCGCCGCATTCATGGACGAGAAGGCGGACGATGCATACATGGTTATGCTCACCGCGACACCCATATCCAACACACCGATTGACCTCAAGAACCAGCTAAAACTCTTTCCTGCTGGAAAGCTATCAAACATCCCGCCGCTCGGCGACACTGCCTTGGACGAGTACTTCAAGGGTGTGATGGACGGACACGACATCACGGAGGACGGCGCCGAGAAGGTGCGCGAGCTTCTCAGGCACGTGCTCATACGCAGAACCAGGACACAGATCATGAGAAAGTACGCAAAAAGCGACGGCGAAAGGCACTACCTCGAGAAGGACGGCGAAAAGATGTACTTTCCAAAGAGGCGCCTGAAGCACCCGGAGGAGTACGACGTCGACATGGTCTACAACAACTCGTTTGAGAAGATACAGGACGCCATAGGGAAGCTAAAGCTTGCTCGGTACAACCCTGGCAACTACATCAGGAATGAGTACCTGGACGAGACGCATCCGGAGTACAAAAGGTACGACGGCCTGAAGCGCAGCTCGCTGCCGCTGATAGGCATCGTCAGGACGTCGCTGCTCAAGAGGATGGAGAGCAGCATAGCGGCGTTTGCCGACAGCGTGCAGCGGTACCGCAAGGGATACGGGGAATTTCGTGGCATGCTAGAGCGCGGGACCGTCCCGATAGGAAAGGAGTTCCACGATGAGATATACCGGAAGATCTCGTCTGATTCGGACGACTACGACCAAAGGAGGCTTGACATGATAAAGCCGATCTACGATATAGGGGCGTTTGATGTGGACAGGTGGAAGGCCGACATGTCGCATGATGAGCGCTTGTTCAAGACAATATGGGGATATATCGAGAGGAGCGAGTATCCCGGATACGACGACAAGCTGCACAAGCTCATGGATATGGTGAGGGGAATGCGGTCAGAAAAGATACTGATCTTTACCGAGTCGTCCGTAACCGCGCGGTACATCCACGAGAACTTGAAGGCCGCCTTTGGCAACAGGCAAATGGAGCAGATAGACTCCACTGTCAGGCACGAGGCAAAGAGCACGGCTGTGAAACGGTTCGACCCGCGCAACAACAACTATGACTTACGGCCTGAGGAGAAGGAGATTGACATCCTGGTTAGCACGGACGTTCTATCCGAGGGTGTCAACATGCAGGCCGGCAGGGTGGTAATCAACTACGACTTCCACTGGAATCCCGTGAAGCTCATCCAGAGAGTCGGCAGGATCGACAGGATGGGCTCAGGGCACGACACGATTGACGTGATCAACTTCCTTCCGACCACCAAGATCGAGATGGAGATCTCGCTGAGGGACAGGGTGGCGTCCAAGATAGAGACGATCAGGAGGATTATCGGCCACGACCAGAAGATACTGGAGTCCACGGAGGTCATAGATGCCGCAGCCGTCACCGACATATACGGCGGCGACGAGAGCGTGCTGGACAGCGGGGATGACAGCATACTCAACACCGACACCGAGTCGGAGAGGCAGGCCGACGACATCAGGGGGAACGAGGACGAGCTTGCGCGCGTGGGCGGCATGCCGTTTGGCATCAGGAGTTCGGCTGGCAGCGGGAAACTCCTGATAGCATGCGAGGCCAACGAGGAGATTGTCAGGGACGGAAACGAGATCGTGGCGGCGCGCTCATTCAGGCGACACTACGAGGTGACGGCCGGCGGGTGCAGGCGCGTACTCCCGCTTTACTTTCTGAAGATGTTGGGGAGCCATGCAAGGGACGCGCCGTCAGAGGCCGGGCCGGAATACAACGGGATGGTCAGAACGGCGTGGGGTGTCTTTGACAGGGACTCGAAGAACTTTGCGGCCCACACAAGGCATCTCAAGTACCAGAGGTACTTTGACGACAAGCTGGTGCGGGTCTCTGACCCCGGCCTGAAAACGAGGGCCAGGCAGATCCTGCCATTCATGCGTGAGAGGATGCTGACGAACCACCAGCCGTACCGAAAGATCGTCGCCCTCGGCAAGGAGATGGATCGTGACGCGCGCTTCAACGATGAAAAGATGGTATCCGGACTGGAGGCGATCCGCGAGAACCACAAGCATGAGTACAAGAGAAGGATAAGCAGGCCGAGGATACTCTACAGCGTGGCGGTGGACGAATGACGGACTTTGAGGCGAACCTGAAGCGGATACAGAAGAAGCTCGGGAATGCGGGGTTCGCCAAGATACGCGAGCCGTACGACACAAGCAGGCTCGAAAGGGAGATTGCCGTAAGGGATGTTGAGCTGATAGCAAAGAAGGACTACTACACCGTCCTGTACCTTGAGGCCGAATCCAACTGGCGCGGCATAGCCACGGACGTCGCAAGGAAGAACGGGAACGCGTGCCTCGTCATCACGCGGTACGGTTCCCACACGATAATGAGCACCATGAGGGACTACGGTACGCTGAACCCGAAGCCGCGCCACGTGGTAATCAAGGACGGCGCGGCAAAAAGGTGGTCCATAGACGGCTTCATGAAACTGATAAGGGTGCGCGGCGGCGACGACTCTCTGGCGATCGACGGGCGCGTCCAGTCGGCCATGGACGCGTTCTCCGACTACAGGGACGCTCTCGGGCGCTTCGGCGAGAACCTGGGCGGGATAATCGACAGGACGCGGAAGACTGTGGACAGGGCCATAAGGGGAAACGCGGCATACAAGGCGGCCGCAAAAAAGCTGCTCAATATGTTCAGGGAGACGATAAGCGACGCCATCACGCTGAGCGACATACGGGACATGCTGGTGCAGCACATCCTGACGCACCGCATATTCAGCATGGTGTACGACGTGGAGGCGTTCCAGGGAACAAACGCCGTGGCCCGCGAACTGGAGTCACTCAAGGAATTGTTGGGACTGACCGAAAGCCGCGTTGACTACAGCGACATCGAGGTCATCGCCGAGTCCATCACTGGCACCGGGGAGAGGCAGGAGTTCCTCAAGAGGCTGTACGAGACGTTCTATGAACGGTACGACCCTAAGAAGGCCGACAGGGACGGCATAGTGTACACGCCGACAGAGGTGGTCGAGTTCATCGTAAAGTCAACCGACCACCTGCTCCGCAAGAACTTTGCGCGCAGCCTGTCAGACGAGGAGGTGGTCATCCTGGATCCGTTCACGGGAACGGGCACGTTCATCGTCCATGTCCTAGAGCGGATAAGCATGGAGCGGCTCAGGAAGAAATACACAGGCGAGCTGCACGCAAACGAGATATCCATACTGCCATATTAGTAAGTGTTCACGTCCCCTCTTGATCCGTGCCTGTAGACAGGTCGGTGTGGGTTGTAGTTAGGCGTGGATTAAGGGATGACGTGAACACTTACCCATATTATATCGCGGCCCTCAACATCGAGAACGCGTACAGGGAGCGTACCGGTGAGTACCGCGAGTTCGGCAACATATGCTGGATGGACACGTTCGAGAGCGGCACAAAGAACTACGAGAAGATGACCGAATACATGGGGTACGAGAACGTCAGGCGGATAGCTGAACAGCAGAAGAAGAGAATAAACGTGATAGTCGGGAACCCGCCGTACTCGGCACACCAACACGACTACAATGAAGAGAACCCGAATCTGTCGTACCCATACGTGGATGCCAGAATCAAGGAGACCTACGCCAGAAAGACAAACGCCACCCTCATCAACTCATTGTATGATTCCTACATACGCGCGTTCCGGTGGGCAAGCGACCGCATAGCGGAATCCGGCATCGTGGCGTTCGTCACGAACGGCGGGTTCCTGCGGTCGGATGCGGCCGCCGGCGTCCGGGCGTACATGCACGAGGAATTTACCGACGTGTGGTGCTTTGACTTGCGCGGCAACCAAAGAACCCAAGGGGAAACATCTCGGCGTGAAGGAGGAAAGATATTCGGCTCCGGCTCCCGCGCTCCTGTGGCAATCACCATACTGGTCAAGAACCCGGACAAGAAGGAGCACGAGATACACTACAAGGACATCGGCGACTACCTCTCAAGGGAGCAGAAGCTCAAGACAGTGGGCGATGCCGGCTCAATACCGGGCATAAAGGACTGGCAGATTATAAAGCCGGACAAGAACAACGACTGGCTGGATCAGCGTGACGACACATTTTCACAATACCTCCCAATTGGGAGCAAGGGGGTCAAGTCAGGAAAGGGAGATGGGAATGCCATTTTTCGGATGTTTTCCAACGGAATATCAACAGGGCGTGATGCATGGTTGTACAACTCCTCTAGGTATAAACTCTCAAAGAACATGAAGAGACACGTCAGTTACTGCAATAAGCAAGACCTTGACAACCCAAAGATAGATTCCAGACAGGCCAAGTGGACTGGCGAATTATCTGACAGTCTGGCCAGATTGGCCTCAAAACCCGAATTTGAAAAGGGACTGATTAGGACAGCCCTGTACAGGCCGTTCTTCAAACAGTACGTCTATTTTGAAAAAAAGGCTTTCATTCATCGTCCATATAAAATACCCCTGTTTTTCCCAAATGAGAGATCCAAGAATCTTGTTATCTGTGTTAAGTACAAAATTTCCGGCAATTTTTGTAACTGTTTTGGATTTTGAAGTGATGTTGATCTCGGCGCCGTTTTCTATATCGAGCGCCCCGTCATCTTCCTGTACTTTTCTTTCTCAGCATCCGCGGCCGACCTGATGGAGCGCGCTTTTTCCAGTGGCAGCATCGGCCCCTATTTCGGCAAAGATTCTGGTAATGCGTTCAATGCTGGCGTCTGCCTCGCGCGCAATCTCCTCGTACCGCTGTATGTCCTGCATGCGGCATGCGCAGTTGGGATCGAGGCACGGCCCGCCCCGGTCCCGCGCAGCGTTCCGTTTTGTCCCGGCCATGCATAGATCGCGCGACCAGCTGAAATAAACATAACTGCGCCGGTTTTTCGGGCGCAGGCGCCCAAAACCCGCCCGAACCGGAACAAATAGATCGCCCCTGCCCCGGGGTTGATAGATCGAGATGTCCGCCTGTGAGCAACCCAAACCCGTTACCCGGCAGTGCGACGGGCCCGATTGCACGTCATGCGCGCCGCTGACGGGATACACCGTCAGGGCGCTCGATCTTGCGGATGCTTTTGCTGGTATGGCCAAGACGCTCCTTGTGCAGCGGGACGAGATGGCGCGCGCCCTCCGGGAGCACGAGGAGACGGCTGCGAGGCTTGAGGCCGAGAGGCAGAAGTACGCGGAATCGACTGCGGGGCTGGAAGCCGAGAGGCAAAGGTACGCGGAGCTGAACAGGCGCCTCAACGCGCGCGCAAACGGCATACGGGCGGTTACCGCCTGCGAGAAGAAGGAGTCGTCGGGCAAGAGAGGCAGGCCCCCGGGGAAGGGGGCCACGGTAAACAGGCAGTTTGAGGAGTCGGAGGCCGACGTGAGGGAGACGGCCGACCTTGGCGCCTGCCCCGGCTGCGGCGGGGAGCTGTCCGGCGTAACAGGCGAATACGCGCGGCGCTACGAGCGCCTGACCGTTCTCACGGAGAGGGTGCTGTGCACGGTCAGGCGGAGGTACTGCCGCAAGTGCAAAAAGCAGTACACGGCCAGGCCGAAGGGGGTGGCCCCCAACGCGCGCGTCTCGGCAAACCACTCGGCACTCCTAGCCTGGCTCAACGTCAAGGGCCTCTCACATGGGGGGACCGCCGAGCTGAGCTCCGACTTCCTGAAGGCGCCCGTCTCGCGCTCCGGCTCGTATCGCAGGAAGGTGCGCACGGCAACGGCGCTTCGCCCCGACTACGAAGCCGTCCGGGAGAGGCTTGTGAAGGAGGAGGTCCTCCACTGCGACGAGCTGTGGTGGCCCCTGGGGAAAAAGAAGGGGGTCGTGGTAACCGTGCAGGGCAAGACGGGCTGCCTGATGTCGGTCGAGACGTCGCGCTCGAGCGAGACGCTCAAGCACATAATCGGGGATTTCCAAGGGATCACGGTGCAGGACTCGTACACGGGCTGGCTGCACATAGGGGTGAACCACCAGATGTGCATATACCACCAGATGCGCCTGATAAAGTGGGACCTCAAGTACAGGAGACTCGACGAGGAGACCGCCGCGTTCCTCAAGGAGCTGCTCTCCATACACAAGGGGATCTACGAGGCGAGCAGGAAGGCGGACGAGGGTGTCCGGCTAGCCGAGGCCGACCGCCTAGACGCGGAGCTTGCCGCCCTGATGGGGCGCAAGTGGGAGGATAAGGACGGCAACATCGAAAGGTACAGGAAGCGGTACAGGAGGGAGTCGAGGTTCCTGACCGTCTGCCTGCGGGTGCCGGGCGTCCCGCCGGACAACAACCCGGTCGAGAGGTCAAACAGGAAGGTGGTGGCGGCCCGGAGCGACGGCGGGGGAAACCGGTCCGGGAAGGGGATGGAGGCAAACTCGATCCTGTTCACGAACATGGTCACGGACTGGCTTGCGGGCAGGAGCTTCTTTGACCACATGGTGCTGGCGGCCTCCGGCGACGGGTAGGCGGGCGCTGTAACCGGATGGAAATCGGAAAAGCCGCAAGGCCAGGGGAGGCTGCGCACGACTTGTGGCTCTTCCATGCGCATGCAGCCGTCTGCCAATATCGCTTCAAAATCCAAAACAGTTACCAATTTTTCTACACTTATCACGGACGCTACACCAGATTTACACATTATCGCATCTAATCAATGCTTCCCGTTATACACATATGACCGGAATGGAAAAAAGACAGTACAAAAAGAGAATGTCACCAAATACGCTCTAGAAGAATACAAGTTCCACTATCGTGATGAAAAAATCACAAAAACGGACATCTTCTACTACGTATATGGCCTGCTGCACCACCCCGGATACTGCAAAAAGTACGCAAACAACCTGTCCAAGGAGCTTCCACATATACCGATGGCGCCTGGTTTCCGTGCCTTCAAAGAAGCCGGAAAGGCTCTGGCCAACCTGCACTTAGGATTTTTTGATGAAAGCAGGGATGACAACAGGCATCCGCTCGGCCCGCCAAAGCGCAGATTCGGCAGGCCGGCAAAGTTGGCCTTTGAAAAGTACAGGGATCCCAAGACCGGCAGGCAGAGAACCAATTATGCGAGACTCAAGATCAACGGCATTCTGGCGTACGACAACATCCCGGAGACAGACTACCGAGTGAACGGCCGCACCCCCCTCGAATGGCTGGCAGACAGATACCGGTTCACCACCGACAAGGAGAGCGGCATAACCAACGACCCGTGCGAGAAACTCACAGAGAATGACATGATATCGCTGGTCGAGCGGGCCGTCCACGTCGGCGTAAGGTCGGACGAGATTATTGGCGGCCTGCCCGAGGATTTTGAGCCTGCCGAATGAACGCCTAAAAAAACGGGCCTTGACGTTCACATGGACTTGGGCGGGCCCAGCCAGAGCGTCCTGTAGTGATTCCGACCGCGTCCACAGCCGCCTCTCGCGCCAGTCAAGATAACCGCGACGTCAATTTACACCACATATCTGCAAGATCATGGCATCAAGAGCCTGATTCTTAATTGCAAATTGGGTCTCAGAATGCCGCCTAAACCGGCATCCTCAGATCAGTAATCCCAGATGTGCCAGATCTAACACCTGTGAGAGTTTAGGTCACCCCCATCATGCCCATGAAGAGCTCAATTTGGCATGGGTCAAACCCCCGTATTCTGCCGCACGCGTCATCATTTGTGCCTAAATCTACATGAAATGGCCAAAAATATCTGAGTGGGACCAACCCTCCACTCAGTCAAATGGTGGCGACTTAACCTCTTACTGGCACATCTGGGATTACTGCAGATAGCTGAAATGCTCAGACGTGCCGTCTACATCGTAAATAGGAACGATTGCCAAAATCCGGCATGGAAAGGCATTGGAAATGCACTATAACGTGGCCCAAGAGATACGACGATTTTGGAGCCGCCGGATACGCCGCGCTGCATGCAAAAGGCATGGATGCGACCCAGGCTAGATCACCAATAATGAACAGGCCTTTACCTTCGTCCTGCTTAGCTCACGCATACTACACCGCCGAGTATAATTTCGTGAACAACCGCCAGATTTGATGCAGACCCGAAGACAGGACTGCCGAATTTCTTCCAAGCCACTTGTTATTCTTGTCCCAAAATACGGGTTCGTTCAGATCCGTGAAGGGTCGTGGGGCGGCCGTTTACCGTTTCCGAACCTGCGTGCGCACGATCCCCTGTGCGCCTGCAGGCGCTTGCCTATGCCTTTCTGTAGAGGTACCTTTCGATGTCAAGTTTTGGCAGGGACGACCTCAGCCACCTGTCGATGTCGCTGCACATGGGGCCGAACCGGACGTACGGCGCGTCCAGGACCGCGTGTTTCATCTGGCGCCACACCTCCTCGATCGCGTTCAGATCCAGGCAGCCGGGCGGCAGAAACTGCAGCTCCACGCCGTCCAGGCGCCCGATCTCCTCCCTGACGAACTTCGACCTGTGCTGCGGCGCGCCGTCGGTTATCATCAGGATCTTCCCGAACCTTTCGCATGCGGCCTTCAGGAACTCGACAAACTCCTTCCCGGTAAAGAAGTCATATCTCTGGAAGAACCCCTCCCCGTCCAGCGTGATCAGGCCGAACACGATGGTCTTGTAGTGCGATCCCGTGTACGTGTAGATGCCGCGGACCCCCTTGGGCGTGTAGACGCCCTTCCTGAGCCGCGCGTCGGCCACGCATATCGCCTCGTCCTGCACGCATGCCGTGTAGCCGGCCCTCATCCTCTCCTCTATCAGCGGCCCCAGCTTCTTGCGGAACCACGCGATCTTCTGCCTGCTTGCTCTCTTCACGTGCCGTCCCATCGGAACCTTCCTGGTGAATCCCCAGCTGCGCAGCAGGAAGCGCGCGTACGATATCGTATACTCCGTCATGTACTCTATGCCAGAACCGTCGCGAATGATATCGCGCAGGTCCTCTGCCGTCAGGTAGACCGTCTTTTTTACTTTTTTTTAACGGCCTTCAGGGTCTCGCCTGAGATCCTCGGCGGGCGGCCTGAGCGGGTGCGGGTCTGCAGGCCTGCAATGCCCTCCTTCAGGTACCTGTTGTGCCACTTAACGCCCCACGACGGGGCCATGCCCAGATGGAGCGCGGCCCCGGTCACGCTCATCCCGTCTCTCTTCACCAGTACGTTCAGAAATATCCTGTTCCGCACCTGCAGATCCTTCTCAGTCTTGCGAATCTTGAGCATCTGCTTGTATTTCATGGTCTGTCTGGGCTGCTCTGATCAATGAACCTTTCGCTGCAAGAGGGGTTGGTGCGTAATTCTGCTCCGTCCTGCTCATGTGTGTCTCCCACCGCATCTTCACCGGCGGTGCTTTGGTGCGTGTCGGGCTTTTGTTGCCCGCACGCCGTGATCAGCTACTGACGGGTCGGATCATCAGGCGCACTCCATGTGCGCCATGCCACCGTAGGAGGGTATTGGTATGTTCAGCCGGTTGGCGCACTCGAACCGGTTGAGGGTCCGGATGTTCCAGGCGATCGCCCTTCCCTTGGCGAACCGGCGCCGGTTGTCCTCCCGGACGAACCGGCAGTGCAGCTGGTGCCGCCGGGTCTCCTCGGCCCCGAAGATGCCCTCTATCAGGGCCCTCTTTCTGTACTCGCTATCGCTGAACATGCTAGCTGCCTTCCTCCTGTGCGACTTGCCACGGTTGACAGCATCCTTCCGTTGCTTGATGTTGGGGATCATGCCCATCCAGAACAGCAGCTCGCAGTTGTAGTCAGAGTCGTACCCCTTGTCCCCGTCAAAGAAATTCCCCGCAAAGTCAAACCCGCGACGCCTGATCTCAGCCAGCATGACTGGAAGCATGGTCGTGTCGTTGATGTTGCTGGGCGTGGTGAACGCCGCCAGCACGATCTGCAGGCCCAAGATGGCCGTTATGTGGTATTTCCAGTAGGTCTTTTGGCGTGTCTCGACGAAGTCGCGCTCCTTCCTGCTTGGCCTCTCGACGTATTCGTACCTAGTGGTCTCCGCCGCGCTGCTGTCGGCTCCCAGCGGGCCCGTCGCCTCGTCCGCCTCCTTGATGCAACGGCGGGCCGTCTCGGCCACGATCAGATCGAGCCAGTCTGCCGGTATCGTCTGGAGGTGCCTGACCAGTGTGGTATGGTCCGGGACGGGCTCGTTGTCCCATGGTGTACGCATGCCTCGCAGGTCCGATTCGACTCCGCGATAGGCGTTGTTGCCTGCCATCATCAGCAGACAGGCAAAGTCCAGTTTCTCCTTGGAGTGAACCGGGGGACGGCCCCTGTTGCCGTTTTCTCGGCGCGGGCAAGGGTTCTCCCGGATTATCTCGATCAGCTCCCTCTTCAGACTAGGCGCCTCGACTTCCTTTGCCAGTTCATAGTACTGCCAGTATCCTTCCCGTCTGTTGTGTTCGCTCATTGCCACGTGCGGGAGATCGCGGATCATTGAACGTATCGGACGGGTCTAGGCGGTTCGGAGAATTACGCACCAACCCCGCTGCAAGACAAGCCTCGTTCAAATCAGATGGCCGATTCCCGGTTTCCCACTGCTGTGATCTCGCACTTTTATTCGGCGGTATAGGCTCCGGCACCGGAGAACCCAACATTAAATTAGCAACATAGGTGATTTCACACTATTGGAAGTGGATGAGCAGGGCCTGCCGGAGCCCGGAGAGATCGTACTGGCCACCGTGACCAAGATCATGGACCATGGCGCGTACGTCAGCCTGGACGAGTACAGCGGCATACAGGGGTTTCTCCACATCTCCGAGATCGCCCCGGGCTGGATAAGGTCCGTCAGCAAGTTCGTCAAGCATGGCGAGAAGAAGGTGCTGCTGGTCAAGAGGGTGAACCTGGAGCGCTCCGACGTTGACCTCTCCCTCAAGCAGGTCTCCACGGACCAGAAGAAGAAAAAGCTGCTGGAGGTCAAGCGGTTTGAAAAGTCCCAGACGTTTTTGGAGAGCATCAAGGAGAGCGCCGGACTCTCAGATGCCGGGCTGGAGAGCCTGGAAGACGATCTGTACAACAAGTATGATTCCATATATGGCGCCTTTGTGGACGTGGCAAGAAACGGCATCGGCGTTCTTGACGGCATGGACATCTCAAAGAAGATATCAGACGCGCTCGAGGACGTCTGCAAGAAGATACGGCTCCCCTCGGTAGAGATAAGGGGCGTGCTGGAGATCTCAAGCAACCGTCCCGACGGCGTTGACGTGATCAAAAAGGTCCTGACAGGCGCCAGCAACAGCGAGCGCAGCTCCGGGGTGATGATCACGTACCTTGGGGCGCCAAGGTACAGACTGTCCCTCACCTCGCAGGACTTCAAGTCCGCAGAAAAGTCACTCAAGCCCATCCTGACCCAGATACGGCGCTCCATTGAGGCAAAGAAGGGGACCTTCAAGTTTGACCGGGAAGAGTCAAGGAAGACCAGGGAGTAGGCATGAGGTTCCAGATTAGAAGGTGCAGCAGCTGCCGCGCATACACGCTGGAAGAGACATGCCCCAAGTGCGGCGGGCCCGCCGAGTCGGCGCACCCGGCAAAGTTCTCCCCCGACGACAGGTACATGCGGTACCGGCTCAGGGCAAAGTATGAGGAACAGGCCTAGGGCAGGGTGGCCGAGTTGATCCTGATCTCCAGTATCTCCGCCTGCCCGAGATCCAGCGGCTCGTTCTGATCGTCGGTCTCCAGCCCGGATATCGCATCTATCACGTCATCCCCCACAAAGACGCTGCCAAAGGCCACGTAGCCGTCGACGATCCACGGGGTGCCGGAGTCTATTATGAAGAACTGCGGGTCGGCCCCGCCAAGGAAGGATCCCCTGGCGGCTGCCAGCAGGTATCCGGCATCGGCAAAGTCATCAAATGTGGGCCCCGCTGGAAATCCCGGCGCGGCAGACGCAGGCAGGGCGGCCCCGGGACTGCCTCCCTGCAGCAGGATTCCCGGCACGACCCGGTGGAAGAACGCTCCGTTGTACGCGCCGGCATCTGCCTGCGCGACAAAGCCCTCGACCAGCTCGGGCTGCGTCCTCCTGTCAAGGAGTATGCCTATCTCTCCCTGGCCGGTGCTGATGGTGGCTATCTCAAGCTGCCTCTGCGTGGATGCGACCGGCGGCGCCTGGCCCGGGACATAGTCCTGGTTCACCTCGTAGATGAACACGCCCACTATGGGGCCGGACTCGGCGGCAAAGCTTGGGGACGAGTAGGCCAGCCGCAGCGGCCCGTCCCCGTCCGCTGGGAGCTTGACGTTCTTCTCCAGCAGGGCCAGGGTGTTGGGCTGCCAGTCGGGCGCCTGCTCGCCGGTCTCCGGGTTTATGTACACGCGCGGCGAGAACGGGATCATGCTTCCCAGCATCGTGTTCTCCCAGAAGAAGTTGGTCTCCGTGGACTGGTCCTCGTGGAGGTACCTTGAGAGCGGTTCCTCGGCTATGCGTATGAACCAGTAGTTCTTCTGCTCGTCCCCGCCCCCGTTGAGCACGTAGGTGGGAGGCTCGCTGCCGATGCCCAGGGCGGCGATAAAGATCAGCACGTAGTCGGCCTTCAACTCCTGCAGCTTTGCCCACGCGTCGTCGGGGTGGCTCAGCATCATCCTTGCCAGATCGGCTATGCGCTTGTCGTCGGACGTGAAGTTGTCGGCCAGCGTGGTCCGCTCACCCAGCGTGGTGATCCAGTACCCGTAGTCCCACCAAGCGGCGACTATCGAGTCGGGAGGGGTGCTTGTCCTTATCCACTCCAGCGCGTGGTGCCAGTCGTTGGAGACCACGCCAAAGCTTGTCCCGCCGTTGAGTATCGTGGGGGGCGCCTTGACGCCGGTGATCCAGTTCCCGTCGGCGGGCGCCACGGTGGGTATGATCAGGAGCATGACGATGGCCGCCACGAAGAATGCCTGCATGAGGTTTCTTGTCCTGCCCCGGGACCTCCGGTCCGGATTTTCCGGATGAAAGAACATTCCCGAGATTATGGACAGGGCAAGGGCGGAGAGTATGATGACCGCTATCGCGGCAAATATCTCCAGCCTGATAAACGCCGAGCTCACGTAGACGCCGGTGATTCCCAGGATCAGCGCGAACGCGGCCATCTCGGGCTTTTCCCGGAGGGGGCCGTTGATCTTGCCGGAGAGCAGCAGCCAGGCGCCGATTCCCGCAAATATCATCAGGACCGACAGGAACCAGAACGACGTGCCGGTGTCGGCCGTTGCGTGCTCTGCCACCGAGTCCACAAGGGGGTGGATGGTCGTCAGGAACGGGTTGACGGCGTTGAGGTACCGGAAGGAGGGCAGGGGTATGAACTGCTGCAGGGAGTTTACGTAGAGCAGCAGCATGGATCCGGCAAAGCTTCCCAAGAGAAAGATCAGGCTGTTTCTCAGCCCCGCGGCGCCGCTCCGCGTCTTGATGAGTATGATTGCCGCCATGAGTATGGTCGGCACGACTATGGTTATGCCGCCCAGGCCGGCGACAAACTCGAGCCCCGGCCTCTCAAATAGGAGGACCGTGCTCAGGAATACGGCCCCAAAGAGCGGGACTATCCAGAGCAGGAACCTGTGGTCGCTTCTGAAGAACGGCAGGGCTAGGATGAAGATCGCGATCGGTATCGCAAAGTACTGTATTCCGCCCCAGGATGCCAGCCCGAAGGAGAGAAAGAGGCCGCCGGCGGAAACCTTTGCTGCCGCAACCCTCCTGTCTGCGGATCTTATTCCGCTCAGGAAGAGGTACATGGCCAGGAGCCCGTAGAACAGGCCCATGGGCTCTGACTTGAACCACCCCATGGTGCCCCGGACGATTATGGCTGGGGAGATCGCAAAGAACAGGGCCGCGAAGAGCCCCGCGCCGGTCCCGCCGATGGTGCGCACCAGGGCAAAGACCACCACGGCGGTGAGCGCGCCGACGACCGCGGGAAAGATGATTATGAACGAGAGCAGATCCATGCCGCCGCCAAATAGGTAGTACGTGGCGGCCGCGGTGATGTGCAGCATTATCTGGGACGTCGCGGAGACGTCCCGGCCGTTGGGATACCATGACATGTAGTCGTGCCATTCGTAGTACTCCTCAAGCCCGTTCTCCACCAGGAACTCGGTCGCCCTGTAGTTGAAGTAGGGATCAAACTCGTTCAGCTCAAAGCCGTAGTCCGCCCCCTGGAAGCGGATCATGGACGAGAGCGAGAACGCTATGATCAGGATCCCTATGACGAGCAGGTGGCTGCGCCTGAACTCAAAACCGCGTACAGAGAAGAGCCGGGCATCAGTTATCAACGCATGTGGGCGGGGGCGCAAAGAATATTACTCTTTTGTGGGCTTGTGCGACAAAATGCCGCCTGCCGCGCCAAGCCAGGCGTGCAGGCACTTCTGCGTGTGCGGATCCACGCCTGAGGGCTTGGCTGATCTCGGCATGTCCCACAGACAGATATTCAAGATGGCGATCCAATGGTTTGCGTCTGGGCAGGCATGTGCGGCCGATTCCCCTAGATATGTCCAGATGGCCTTGTCAGAGTCCACTCCGTGCTGTTTATAATGTACAAATGTAATTACTACTACATGACTGGAGCCAACGCCAAACCGGCATCCAACCCGATAAAGAAAAAGAGTGATGAGGTAGGAATAGGCGAGAAGAAAATACGTGAGCTTGCAGAAGAAGTAATGCGCAAAAACAAACCAGTGTTTAACCGATTGGCCGAGATTTGACGATAAAACCAACGTAAGTGTTCACGTCCTCCCTTAATCCACGCCTAACTACAACCCACGTCGACCTGTCTACAGGCACGGAACAAGAGGGGACGTGAACACTTACAAACCAACCAAGCGTGACCTGCTGGACGCCCACGAATCTGTAAGGGGGTTTTCCCCCCAGTTTGTATCGGATGACAAGATCAAGAAAAATTCAGTCTATTGCAGAGAAACCATTCAGGGAATTTTATGGCACACGGAGATACGACACGATCTTCAAGCAGGCTGCATGCCTGATGGAGGGGATCATACGACTGCATCCATTTCCGGACGGCAACAAGAGAACAGAGATGTGATTCGTAATTAGCACGCAGGCACATTAGAGCACGATCTTTGGCATAATCATACGAAAGTTGCATGCTTTGGAGCACACACCTGTAAGATTATGGGCATCGAAGGCCCGATTCTTAATTGCGGATCATGTCTCAGCACTGCTCACCACGGTTGTCTTTTTACGTGTCAACGGATACTATCCGGCAATACCGCTTGATACCGTCAGATTTCTGGTAAGCATTGCACGGGACGAATCCCGCAATGAAGAGGAGATTGATGTCCTGATCAACCGAATCGCAACCTGGTTGGAAGAAAGGACAGCATCAAGCAAGGACAAATACGGCGCGAAGGAGTGGAAGTACGTTAGCAAACCGTTACTAATGGTGCTGCTGCTCGCGCTTACAAGCGTTGGATGTTTCTATGTAGGGAGAAAATTTGGGAAATGGATGGCAGTAGACATGCACCCCGAATACAAGAAGAGTATACCTGAAATTCTCCGGTTCGTTTTGGCTCTACAATTTCGGCCTGCGCGTGATAAGTGATAAGGGAGACGGCGGAGTGCGGGCGGTACCGGGATACGAGCTGGTCACCGTGCAGGCAGCAATTGGATGAATCCATGCGCTGCGATCACCTGTCCGCTCCGAGCAGCCCCTGCAGTCAAAAAGGGCAAGGCACGGAGGGGCATTACTCCCGGGGTAAGTGTTCACGTCCCCTCTTGATCCGTGCCTGTAGGCAGGTCGATGTGGGTCGTAGTTAGGCGTGGATTAAGGGAAGACGTGAACACTTACCTCCCGGGCATCGGCATATCGGATCTTGAGCCGGTGCGGACAAGGAGGTCTGATCACAAGGCTGACTCCGTGCTGCAGGCAGCCAAGTGGTCTCAGTGCACGGGCAAATGCGTGATCGCGGATCCCTGGCTCCCGCGAGCGATCATTCCTATAAAGCTACAATCTGACAAAGCTTTAATTAGTACAAGCTAAGACGTGAGTCTTATGGGACGAAGCTACCAAGAATGGATAAATCAGCAGGATCAGGCACTAGTTGCCAAGGTTAGAGCTGGCGACGAGGACAACAAGCCCCTCCTTAACCAGATCAACTGGATCTGGGTTGCAAACCTTATGGCACAAAAGGCGGACCTGAACCCAAGTTCTGCCGAACTACTTGACTGGGTAACCTCCGGTCAGATCGACGCAATGAGAAAGTAAGATCTTTCACATAGTTCTCTTTTGTTTTTTCTTTTGTTTCTAATGTGGACATGATCGCGGCTTGGCGCGGGCTCGTCCGGCGGCAGTTTTTTGCTCCCTCATCGGCGATCAGACTGGCACAGCCCGGGTTCCGAGGACTTACGCACGGTTTGCGGCACATGCGATCGGCTAGGCTCTATAACCCCGTTATGGATTTCAATCATAGTTTAAATAGCAATCTCAAGATTGTTTAGTTAAGTGAAATAAATGCCAATAGCAATACTTCCTGACATAGACGAGCAGAGATGTATCGGATGCGCACTTTGTGTGGAAATCTGTACAACTCTCGGTCCAGACGTACTCCGCGTAAAGCCCGTTGAGGGCTGGAAGAGGGGAAAGGCATTTGTCTTTTATCCGGAGAGATGTATCTCTGACGGCGCATGCATCGGCGTGTGCCCGACAAAGTCCATCTTCTGGATGAGGCCAATGAACTACACCGCCGGACAGCCGGTACCTCTTCACGCAAACGGAGTCTTCCAGAAAGGCTGGGCAGAAGACGCCGCCCTCTAGGCGGAGTCTCTGTACACCTCTTTTTTCATTTTTTAGATGCGACCTCCTCGGGCCGGTCATGCCGCGCGCCCCAGGCTGTTGTACAGGCGGCACGCTGGCCCCTTTGCATGGCGTATTGTGGTATCATGCCTCTGGGACGTGGTGCGGGTTCTGGCCCATGCGCCTCCTCTCGGTCTTGATGCCCTCTAGCATGGCATCAAGGAACGCATCCTCGGGCAGGTACGTCACCTCAAAGCGGTTCCTCTCAAAGAATGTGCGGAACGTCTCCCTTGTCTGCCCAAACCGCTCCGGGGCGTACTCCTGGCGGCTCATGACGTGGTGGGCCGCAGGGTACATGTCGGAGATCTCGATTGGTATCGGGCCCAGAAACGGGTTGTAGCTGCAGAACTGTACGTCGTCAGACTCTAGCCTCCTTCTTGCCGCGGCGTACTGCGGGGAGAGGTATGCCGGCTTTATGTCGGCATCCGCGAATATGCACAGGGTTCTCTTCTTTGAGGTGAACCTGCGCACCATGCGGTGGTACGAGGTTATCTCGGGCCGGAACTGGTCCTCTGCCGCAAAGAGAAAGATGGCCCTGTCCTTGAATTTTGCGGTGCCGTCTGCAAGGTACTGGTGGTTCTCCGTCAGGACGTCGCCCGCCTCAAAGAGCTTGGGGTGCGCCCGCAGCTTCTTGAAGACGTACTCCCACAGCCTTCCCTCGTGTATGGCCTCCCGCGTCCGGTTCACCTCGGCCTTTATGGAGTGCAGGTTGTGCAGGGCCAGGTTGTTGGTGCGGTCGGGGTGGCCAAGGGCGTGCAGCTCCTGCGGCGTGTGCCGGGAGCAGACCTCACAGGGGCAGGAGAAGCAGCTCATCTCTGCCAGGTGCCGCGTCCGGTCCTCCGTGATGTACCTGCCCTGCTTCGCGTACAGCACGTAGGACGCGGAGTCAAACGTGTCGCAGCCCAGGGCGACTGCCAGGGGTATGGTGAGCGGGTGGCCCGCGCCAAAGAGGTGCAGCGGCAGGCCCGGCGGCATCTGCCTCTTTGCGTGCATGATCATCTGGGCCAGCAGCCTGTACCGGTACGACTCCATGAACTCCACCGGGCTTCCCAGTGCGAGCATCTCAAAGCCGTACCCCACAAGGGACCTGGTGGATCTCCGGACCAGATCCATGTGCTCGCCGCCCTGTATGGGGCCAGCCCATATCTGCCCGTTGTCGGGGGAATCCTCCAGGGTCCTCTTGGAGACCTTCAGGGTGTGCTTCACGTGGCGCAGGGCCACGTCCCGGGGCAGCCCAAACCCCGTGGGTCGGTCCAGCGGTATCGCGATGTCTGAGTCTATCGCGGTCTCAAAGGATGCTATCTCCTCTGGCGTGACGTCCAGGTCGCCGTACTCCAGCACCTGGTACCCCCCCGAGTCTGTCATTACGGGGCCGTCAAACCCTATTATGTCGCGTATTGGCCTGCTGGTGTCGCCGTAGTTCTTTCTTGCCAGGTACGCGTTGGTGATCACAAGCTCGAATCCCAGCTCGTGAAACTTTGCCGCGGGTATGTTCTGCCTGACCGGGTGCAGGACCGGAACGTACGCCGGGGTGCTTACCCTCCCGTGGTTGGTGGTGAGCACGCCTATCCTGCCGGCAAGGTCGCTCTTGAGGATCTCAAACATGCCTGCGCGTTGGGCAGCGGGTTATTAATTCCCATTCAGTATGCAAAGTACCTCCTCAGGTCATCTCTCTGCAGCACCTGCGACAGCCAGTCCACGGCATCGCCCGTGGTCCTGTGCCCCAGCGCATGCATCGCCAGATCCCGCACGGCAGTCGGCGTCCTGCCGGTTACGTCTATCTGGGTCACCTTTGCGATGCCAAAGCTCCTTGTGGCGTCGTACGCCACTATGCCCAGGATCTCACTCTGCAGGTTCTGGGACGCCTTGCGGGCCGGATATCCCCTGTCCCGGTATGCCCTCTCCAGGTCATAGGGGCTCCGCCTCAGCACCAGCGCCCTCTCCACCTGGGACTCGGCAACGACGTAGGGCGCCAGGTGTCCCACGACTATGGTGTCATCATCCAAGTATGGGGGAAGCAACTCCCGCAGCATGTCGGTGTCAACGCTCCGGCCGTCCTCGGCCGCGCCCAAGCGCTGCGCCAGCGCGGATATGTCAAGCGTCCTGCGGTGCAGCGACTCTGCCAGCAAGGCCGACAGGGTGTGCTTTCCCACCCCGGGGTTTCCGGTTACTATGATCGGCACACCCGTACTGGGGCGGGTCCGGTTAATTTACTGTGTTGTATCTGCGCCGCCTGGGAGGCAGCCTGCGCCCCGGCGCGGGGAGATCCGGCATCAAAGTGTTTATGTGTGGCCGTGGCATGGCGGATCCCTGTGCAGATCGGTCTATTGGGCAAGGCAAACGTCGGCAAGTCCACGTTCTTCTCTGCGGCGACGCAGACGCAGGTCCAGACAGGCAACTTTCCGTTTACCACCGTGCAGCCAAACGTCGGCGTGGCGTATGTGGAGTCGGAGTGCGCCTGCAGGCACCTGGGCATAACGCACGAGAACAGCCTGTGCTCCGGCGGCACCCGGCTCATTCCAGTAAAGATAATCGACATCGCGGGGCTGGTTCCGGGGGCCCACCAGGGCAGAGGACTGGGCAACCAGTTCCTTGACGATGCCCGGCAGGCCAGGGTGCTGATACATGTGGTGGACATAGCGGGGGCCACGGACCTGCAGGGACAGCCCGTCTCCCCCGGGAGCCACGATCCGCTGGAGGACGTGAAATTCGTCCAGGAGGAGTTTGACCAGTGGTTCCTGCAGATACTGATGCGGGAGTGGAACAAGCTGCGCCGGGAGCTGGTCCAGAAGAGGGCCAGCCTGGCAGACGGCATAGCGCGGCGCTTTAGCGGCCTGGGGGTGGAGAGCCACCAGGTGCACCAGGTCCTCCAAGAGATGAACCTGCTGGTGAAGAAGCCCGACAACTGGACCGACGGCGACAGGCTGGCGCTTGTCGTCGGGCTCAGAAAGATGACAAGGCCCATGATAGTAGCGGCAAACAAGGCAGACCTGTGCCGGGACCTTGCTGTCACAAAGGGCATCACCGGGTGCGACGTGGTGCCGTGCAGCGCAGAGGCCGAGCTGCTGTTGCGCAAGGCGTCCGGCGCGGGGCTTGTGGAGTACGCCCCCGGCGCCGGCACGTTTGCCGTCGGGCCCGGCGTGCAGGTGTCCGCCCAGCAGAGGAGGGCGCTGGAGACGGTGCGCGCCATACTTGGGAGGATCGGCACCACCGGAGTCCAGCGGGTGCTGAACGCCGCGGTCTTTGACATGCTGGGCATGATAGTGGTGTATCCGGTGGAGGACGAGACGAGGTTCACCAACAGGGACGGCGAGGTGCTCCCCGACGCAAGGCTGCTGCCTGCCGGCTCGGGTCCCCGGGACCTGGCCGCAACCATCCACGCGGATATAGAGAAGGGGTTCCTGTACGCCATAGACTGCAAGAAGAGGCAGAGGGTCGGCGTGGAGCACAGGCTCCAGAACGGGGACGTGGTCAAGATCGTCTCGACGGGAAGCAGGGGGGCATGATCTGCCTAGGTGTCGAGAGCACGGCGCACACGTTCTCGTGCGCCGTCCTGGAGAGGAGCGGCGGCCGTGGGACCATACGCTCTGATGTGAGGAGGATATACCGGCCCCCGGACGGGGAGGGAATACACCCCAGGGAAGCCTCGCGCCACCATGCCGAGTGCGGCCCGGATGTCCTGCACGAGGCGCTGCAGGAGGCAGAAGTGTCCGTGGGAGACCTAGACATGGTGGCGTATGCGGCAGGGCCCGGACTGGGCCCGTGCCTGAGGGTGGGCGCCGTGGTGGCGCGCTCCATATCGTCATACTACGGCATCCCGATATACCCGGTCAACCACGCTGTCGGGCACATAGAGCTGGGAAAGCTTCTCACCGGGGCAAAAAACCCCCTGGTGCTGCTGGTGTCCGGCGGCCACACCATGCTGCTGGCGTTCATGGTGGGCAGGTGGCGGGTCTTTGGGGAGACGCTGGACCTCACCCTGGGCCAGCTGCTGGACCAGTTCGGGAGATCCATCGGGTTTGCCTCGCCCTGCGGCAGGCAGGTGGAGGAGCTTGCCTTGGGGTCTGATGTCTACGTGCCGCTGCCGTACACGGTCAAGGGAAACGACGTGTCGTTCTCCGGGTTGCTGTCAGCCACAAAGCTGGCGTCCAGGAACGGCCGGGAGGCGGCCTGCTTTTCGCTGCAGGAGACGGCCTTTGCGATGATGTGCGAGGCGGTCGAGAGGGCGCTGGCCTTTACCGGGAAGAGGGAGTTTCTTGCCGTGGGCGGGGTCGCGGCAAACAAGCGGCTCTCAAGGATGCTGAGCCAGGTCTGCCGGAGGCACAGGGTCCGGTTCTCCGTCGCCCCGCTTCAGTACTCCGGCGACTGCGGCTCGCAGATCGCCTGGACCGGGCTGCTTGAGGCCGGCGTAAAGGGCGGCGCACCGCTGGAGGAGACCTTTGTCCGGCAGTCGTGGCGCCTGGACACCGTGGACATCGCCTACTAGGGCAGTGCCTGTATGCGGCCTGCGGGCCTACTTGTCGAGGTCGCCGATTGCCTGCTGTATGGACTCAAGCCAGCTCCCGTTGCTGAAGACGCCAAACTTGTAGGTCTTTGTGCCGTCGTCGACCCTTGCCGTAAAGCAGACCTTCTTCATCAGCCATCCCTCCTTCCAGACCTTCTCTACGTCACCTAGGGGAACGTCGATGACCGTGTCCCCGAACTTTTTTGTAAAGTCCATTATCCTTCCCTTGGTCTTGTCAAAGGCAAGCCGCCTGTTTGTCAGGGTCAGAATTCCGGCAAGCAGGGCATCCTCACTGCAGTCCTCCTGCCTGATCTTCTTCTCCCCTTCCTCCATGACAGGATCAGGGCAGCGCGCGTTATAATTTTAGTGGACGGCTGGTTTACCCAGAAACTCGGGCGCAGGAGTGGCTGGCCGCATCATGTTGCGTCTGGTTGCATGATCTCCGCTTCCACCATTCCTGATGCGTCCGTATGAAGCTGCTCGACACAGCCCGGATTGGTCATGCAGAACTGACGCGCTGACTGGCGCCCGAATTTCGGGGAGAACCGGCACGGGCCGCCCCGCCCAAAAACCCCCCAAGGGCCCGCCGGCGGTGCCTGGTTGGTAGTGCCAGCCTCCGGCAGGGGCGCGTCACCGCGTCCATGATCGGAGTCCGGAGAGCTGCGCAGTCGGCGCTTCCGGCCCTACCGCACCCGTGCCTGATCAGTTCTACGCCCCTGCCTGCAGCTGGCGGGCCGGACAGGAACCGGCAGGGAACCCGAACCCGCGGGCCGACCGACTTGGGGGTGTGCCCCGTCGGAGCCGCAAAGGTTTACAAGCGCTGTCCCGCCTTGCCTAGTTGCTCATGGAGAGGCTGACAAAGACTGCATTCTGTGTCGGAATCGGGATGGCCGTTTCATTGTTCGCCTTGTTTATGGTTGCAGCCCTTCCAGACATAATCAAGAGCGCGGCCAACCAGTGGGATGGGTTGGGCGACACGGGCAAATCGGAGGCGGAACTGCTGGCAAGGTTCCAAGGGCATCCGGCGTACGCGGCGATGTATGAGCGGTTCCCCGATGCCGTGGAGGAGGTCACGTACATAGGGAATGGCCGCGGCTCCATGGATGTAGGGGCCATGAATTTTGAGAACAACAGTCAGCTGGTGCTGGGCATGTATATTTACGATGACAATGTGGACATCGACGTGACTTGCACGAGTGATGCCAGGGACGGATCAACGCACATAGATGGCTTGTTCGCGGAGAGCTTTATCAGGAATACCGACTGCTTGGACGCGGCAGACGGTACCGGAACCTAGGGTGCGGCCAAGGCCGTGCCATTGCTGTATGGTCGAGCAGACGGCTGGCGCCCCCGGAGCGCGCATGATCCCCGTTCCTGACTGTATTCTCCGGCTAGAGGCGCGGCTGGTACACAAAAGGTTCCCGCAGCCGGACGGGATCGTCGATCACTACAAATAGCACATGTGCCAATCCCTATACCGATGGGTCTATTTGGCGGCAAGCCAGCGAGCTGTACCGTGTGCGGCAAGGAGCTCAAGCACAAGAGCAAGCCCAAGCGGGAGTGGAACATCAAGGGGCCGCTGTGCGGCGACTGCTACATGGACAAGGCAGAGGAGTTCTACGAGGGAAAGGTCAGGCAGCCCTGCAAGTCCTGCGGAACGGTAAGGAAGATAACCGATCTGTGGGAGCCCCGGTGGCAGTGGGACATGGACGGCTTGCTGTGCAAGGAGTGCTTTGACAAAAAGGAGGCGGGCCACAACACCAAGCGAAACTACTGCAGCCTCTGCAACGCCAAGATAGGGTTCATAAGGTACAACCCAAAGCCGAAGTGGAAGATAGATGGCCAGATGTGCCGAACCTGCTGGGACGAGCACAAGGCAAGAATGGGATAGGCGCTACTCTGTGTTGGGTCTGGCATGCCGCATCTAGACGGCTTCGATCTCTTTGTCTATGCCCGGCCTCACCTTGGTGAAGACGCGGAACCCGCATATGCACTTTATCTCCGGGAGCTTGCCCAGCTCCGTGTTTGACACCTTGGTTCCGCAGCGCAGGCACGCATAGTCTACGCTGTTCGGCTTGGCATCGCTCTCAAACTCAGACATGTCTCATCACGTTATCTTTACCTCGAGGTAGACGTCGTTGGGCGGGTCTATCCTGGTCAGCTGCCTGATGGCCTTCTCGTCTACGTTGATGACTATTATCCTGCGGTGCATTCTCATCTCCCACTTCTCATAGGTCTCGGTCCCGTTGCCGCAGGGCGACTTTCTTGTGGCTACATGCAGGCGCTTTACGGGAAGCGGAATCGGCCCCTTTACGCGGACGCCGGTGTTCTTGCCGATCTGGAGGATCTTGGTGCACACGCCGTCAAGTTTGGACAGGTTGATGCTGGTAATCTTGATTCGAGCACATTGGGACAACTGCTCTTACCTACACTTTGTGCTCTTCGGTAATCTGTTTTACAACACCGGCGGCAATGGTCGCTCCCATGTCACGCAGTGCAAACCTGCCCATCTCCGGGAACTCCTTGAATGTCTCGATCGGTGTAGGTCTGACCGGCCTGATCTTTACGATGGCAGAGTCGCCTACCTTGAGGAACTTGGGTGACTCTTCCTCTGCCGCTCCTGTGGCAGGGTTTATCCTTGAGACGAACTCCGAGATGGTGGCGGCTACCTGTGCGGTGTGGCAGTGCATTACGGGTGTGTATCCCGGGGCTATGGCCGTGGGGTGGTGAATTACTATAATGTGCGCCAAGAACTCCTTTGCGACCCGCGGCGGTGCGTCGGGCGTTCCCAGTACGTCGCCGCGCTTGATGTCCTTCTTGTCGATTCCCCGCAGGTTGAACCCGATGTTGTCGCCCGCCTCTGCCGTGGGCAACTGGGTGTGGTGCGTCTCGATGGATTTGATCTCCCCGACGGCTCCAGAGGGCATTACGACGATCTTGTCGGCTACCTTCATCGTGCCGGTCTCGACGCGCCCTACGGGGACGGTGCCGACGCCGGTGATCGTGTAGACGTCCTGGATTGGAATGCGCAACGGCTTTCCTGTGGGCTTTTCGGATATCTTGAAATCATCAAACACCTCAAGCAGCGTCTTGCCCTTGTACCACGGCATGTTCTCGGACTTCTTTACCAGGTTGTCCCCCTTCCAGCCGGATACGGGTACGAACGGAACGGCGTCTGCCTTGTAGCCTACCGATTTGATTAGCTTCTCTCCCTTTTCGCAGGCGTTCTTGTATGACTCCTCGCTGTAGTTGCCGACGTCCATCTTGTTGATTGCGACTATGAGCTGGTTTACGCCCAGCGTCTTTAGCAGGAATGCGTGCTCCCTCGCCTGTCCGCCAGGCGCGATGGCGGTGTCCGTCTCTCCCTCCTTTGCGGAGAGAACTAGGACTGCACAGTCGGCCTCGGATGCTCCGGTGATCATATTCTTGATAAAGTCCCTGTGGCCGGGCGCGTCTATCAGGGTGAAGAAGAACTTTGGTGTCTCAAACTTTTGGAACGCGAGATCGATTGTGATTCCCCTCTCCCTCTCGTCCTTGATGTTGTCCATTACCCACGCGTACTTGAAGGTGTCTCCCTTGCCGGTCTTCTCTGACTCTACGGCATGCTGGGCGATCGTTCTCTCGTCCACGACTCCCAGATCCATCAGGAAGTGTCCCATGGTGGTGGACTTTCCGTTGTCGATGTGACCCGTTATTATCAGGTTCAGGTGGGGCTTGTTTGCCATATGGTTGCATCATCAGGGGGATTTATTACCGTTACGATTCTTTGACGAAATTTGGGGAATTCTTGAATTTTTTTTTGGCGCGTGTGTTCCTGCGTCTCTGCCCCGCGGGTGGGGAGGGTACGCCGTTGTGGGCGCAGGGCAAGTGATATTCTGTTGACCCTGCGGGTATGGTCGGGCCGGTTCTGCGGGTGCGGCGCTAGTCGGGATCCTCGTAGGATCCTCTCTTCTGGCCCGCGGAGGCGTCCTCCACCGGCTTCATCTTCTCCTTTAGCATGTCCATCCGGGCGCGGTACCCCTGGGCATACTCCAGCTCGTCTGGAACCAGCGTGGCCGGGTGCAGGAACCCCTGGCTTCTCATCGCCAGCGCCTTCTTGGTGGCGATCTCGCGTATGTGATCCCAGTCCGGGGTGGAGAACCCGTCAAAGGGCCCAGTGAGCTTGCCGCCGTGCATGCTGAAGACCAGCGACTCCACGATGGGGATGCAAAAGTTGATGGTGGCAGCGGAGTTGAGCCGGACCGGCATCAGCGGCATGTTGTGGCTTCCCCTGGTGTTGCCTGCGACATAGTGCGGGTTGTTGAATACGCTGCCTGCCTCCTCGGTGGCAGGAAAGTTCTTCTGAGTCCTGATCACGCATATGGGATCGTCCTTTCCCACGTAGGTGCCGGCTATGTTGTGCAGCCGGTCAGTCGACGCGGCGACTATGGGCTCGCCGTCCCTTGTCTCGATGGAGGAGACCACGTACCTTCCGGGGTACATCAGCGCCGCCTCCACGGTGGGCTTGTCCTCCCACAGCGTCAGGCGGGCTATCTTTCCTTCCTCCACGTCCATTATGTTGAATATGACCCCCCGCGCCAGGGACTCGTTTACGATCAGGCCCGTGTTGCTCAGCGCGTCCACGAACAGCCTGTAGAACGGGTAGTTGAACGCGCCAGGCTCGGTCTTGTCTGCCGCAAAGACGACAAACGCCTCGTTGGCCCTCTCCTCAAACTCCATCTCCGCCACGCCGGGACCCATGCCCTTTACGTTGCCGGAGAACGAGTCCTTGAGCAGGTCCTGGCCCGCGCCGTAGAGCCCCTCCTCCTTGGCGACCCGGGTTCCCTCCTCAAAGGCGCTCCAGGCCAGCTTGTGGATCTTGCTGTCGTCGGTGCCCCGGGTGTGGGTCATGAGTATGTGGACGTCGTCGCCGCAGTACCCGATGTAGTAGTCGATCAGCATGTCCTTGGCTGACTCGATGGTGTTCCTGACCGCGTCCAGCAGGCCGTCGCTGGGCTTTGTGTGGCCGCCCACTCCGCCCACGTCTGCCTTGATGGCAGATACGGTAACTCGCATATCTGTCGTGCTTTCTTCCTCGATTTATGTGTAAGTCCGTCGCCCGGAACCGGGCACGGCGCCGCCCTGCGTCCGGAACCCGGCGGCATGCGGGGGATCCTATGTTTGTGGGAGCGCGTCTTTTCGCAAAAGGTGTAGCTGCCTGCACCAGCTAGATGTATCTGAATATGGTTCGCTTCTCTGCCTTTGGAATATCGCCTACCAGGGCAAAGTTGTACAGCGGGTATGCCCTCTTGTACTGCTTCATGAAACTCCATGCCACGTCGCTTGTCTTGAACTCCGTCCTTATCCCGTCGATCTCCGACTCGTTGCCGTACACGTCAAAGGTGACCACAAAGTAGCCCTTTGGCCTGTTGTGGGGGCGCGCCCTTAGCAGCCAGACGAAGGCAAAGATCAGCACGGTGCCCAGGATTACAGTCTCCCCGGCAAACCGGAAGAACGAGAGTACCACGTTGGGGATGAGCTGGCCAAATATGTACACCACCAGATGCGAGAACGACAGCACCGCCAGTGCCATCAACACATACGTCTTGGCGCTGCCAAGATCCCAAGGCATTCCCATCAGTAACCCCTGTCTTTCTTTTGATTTAACTCTTGTTGCTCTCGAATGTGCGTAGGGCCAGATGCCTTTTTGCCCGATCCCGGGGTTGCCCATCTGCTGGCTTTCACGTACGATTCGGTGCGGGGCTGCTGCCACATATTTGGCACCGTCAGGCCAGGCCGGCAGTTTGGCGCCTGATCCACGGGAGTGTTGCGAGGATGGCTGCTGCGGCACTCGCCTTCTGGTACGGGCTGCCCGGGGGGACGCGCCCGGCGATAAGAGGTGCTGGTAGCAGGACAGGTACGGTACGCGCTATAAGATCAAATCCCATCTTATATTGCGAAATCATGCTCCAATTAGCCGAGTATGAGTAAATACACGTGTGTACGCATTGTGTACCCATTGCATACCCATGCATAAAATAATAAATAGCGATAATATCTAATATTCGCAAATAATGATCGACACAATGGATAAAAAAGAGGTTGACATCACGCCCGACAAGAGCCTGATCAAGAAACTGGGCATGGTCGGGTACCGGACAGAGCAGGCAGTGGCGGAGCTGATAGACAACTCCATAGACGCACGGCTTGACAGAATCGAGCACATACAGATTCGCCTAGATTTTGAGCACATGCAGATTATCGTCTCCGATGACGGACGCGGAATGGATCTTGACAGGTTGAGACATGCACTGACCGTTGCGAAGGAGACAAAGGAGGATGGAAGGCTGGGGCAGTTCGGACTGGGCATGAAGAGCGCATGCTCTAGTCTAGGAAGAGCCTTTACCTTGACTACATCTATGCAAGACTCGCCCTCTGCGTTTATCGCAAGGTATGACGAGGACAAGTGGCTGAATGACAGATCAAAGAACTGGACTAATTTTGAGATAGAAGAGGGGCACAAAGACTTCTCACACGGAACCAAAATAGCCATAGGCGGGGTACGGGTACCGATGTATCCCAACCAAGTTCTGAACTTCCGTAAACGGTTTGGAATCCGGTATGGGCCTTATTTGGAGCGCGGTCAGGTCGAGATCAGAGTCAACTCCAGCTACTGCAAGCCAACTCCATTGAGGCTGGAGGGTGGCACACGGCATAAAATAGACATAAGAACTCCCAGCGGCAACAGAATGAAGGGATGGATCGGTCTTCTTGAGAAGCGCTCCATCAAGGGCGACTACGGAATACACATCTATCGGAACAGGAGACTGATCAGCGCATTTAGCAAGTTTGGTATACGGCGCCACCCGTCTGCTGCAAGGATCGTGGGAGAGATATTCCTTGATCACGTACCGGTCAACTTTCAGAAGACCGGATTTCTGGTGGAGTCGCTGGCGTACCAGGAAGCCGTAGCCAGTTTCCAAAAGGATCGTACGGTAAAAGGCATCGTGCGAAGTGCCACATCTCACAAGGCAGATGCGTCAGATATTAAATCCGTACTGGAATGCGACCTAGATGGGAATCCCAAACCACTGGAGACTAGGATGAGTGCTGCAAACGCAAGATCACTGCTACGCAAAGCGGACAGGTTTGTTCTGAAGAAAGGCAGTACAGATCTGAGCTTTGAGTTTGACGATTCTGACGTATGTAGCATCGATCCTGCAGAAGATGGGATCAGGATAGGTATTGGCAGAAACAGCGAGGCATTTCGCCTATTCAGAAACCCGTTGTTTTTGCTCGGACTGATCCGCATTGAAGCCGAACTGATGGCTGACGATCTGTCCAGATACCATGATTTTGTCGAACAGAGAAACAAGCGACTGGACAAGTTCGTTAGAACGCTCCTTCCGCAGTCAGATGGCAGAAAGAACACAAGGCAGAAGATGGTTCCACTCCCAACATACTTCCTACAAGGCGAGCTTGTCGAGCTGCATGACCACCTGAAGGAGAACTTTGAGCACGGTTTTCGGTTTACCGGGCTCTGCACGCTGGCCCCGTTTTTGCAGAACGCATACGACGTACTAGTGTACAACATGCATACCGTAAACGGTGCAGGCCAGGATCTTCTGGAGATGATCACCGACTATGCGGCAAAATTTACCGTTCTGCTGAATCCTAGGCCGTACGCACTCGCGACACTCCTCGAGTTCTCCACGAGCGATAGATACATCATAATCCGCGAGTATGCAGAGAGGTTCCCCTCTACTTGGGCAGAACCGGAGAGGGCTTGGCTGGATCTCTACTCCGAGGTAGACAGAGACCGGATACCGCTGTACGGCGACGAGCTGGGGCCAATACTTGACGAACTACTTGAGACCGGCCTTGCGAATCCTGCAAGGCTAAGGTCGCTTGCACGGCACAGGAAGATTCTGGACAGGGTAGAGGTATATCTGCCTGGAGAGTAGGCCATGCTCAGCTATCCAGAACTGTTGACTGCGGAGACGATTACCCGTCTTGCCACAGAGTACGAATTTACCGTTCCGCAATATGTTGAAAGGTTCATCAGGTGTTTTGAGATACACAATCATATCACACAGGTGATCAACTGTGTTACGCGGGGAGGGATGTGCATGCCATTTCACCTGCCTAATTTCGAAGTAAGACGCGCGAGCGTAGATGTTGATCTTCTGTGCCATCACTCGGTTGACGAGATAAGACATGTCATGACGGGAATCAATCGCTCTGCTGACGGGATCGAATGCCGGGAACTCCGCCCCCGTAACCCGTACCCGCTTGACAATCTTGTTTCGTATAGCATACTATATGATTCCTGTTTTGGACAACAAGGCCGTGTGAAGGTAGACTTTTTCTGTGACGTAGACTTGGCTCTCGAGTCACAGACGATTAGGCCAGGAACCCACGTGCTTGGCTTTAATACCGTGCAGAGTATGAACATACTCTCAAAGGGATCCCTTCTAGCAGACAAGATCACATCACTGGCGCTTGGAACAATAGGTCTCAAACGCACAAGAAAAGCCGAGATTGCAAAGCAGATCTACGATATAGGCACCCTGCTGAGGGTGTCTGGCCGGGAAGATATTGCAGCTGCATTTGGCACATACGAAAGACTGACAAGCCTCAAGTTGGGTCATTTTCAGCACGATCCACCGTACACAGTTTCTGGCATCGGTATCAGCATAGCACGGTCAGTTCGTGGCCTCCTGAGTCTTGGTTCTGCCATAAGCATTACCAAAGAGCATGCAAGGCGCTACGATGGTTTTAGCGGAACCTATCTTTCTAAAAGAACGCCATACGGAAAGATCCCGCATGTTGCAGACGTATTGCTAGTCTGCCTTTTCAACATGCACCTTCAACGATCTCTTATTGTGAAATCGTCTTACGCCGTTGACTCCATGCTTGCCGCGCTGGAGAATATCGCTCGTATCCAGAATGCCGCGACGGACGAGCGTGAGAGACTAAGAGAAGAGTACACAAAGCACGTTCCCTATTCTTACATTAAAAAGGGCATCCTCGAATCTGCCAATTTGGAGCATGTCTTCCTGATCAAGGAGCTAGTCACTGACAGTCATTGGTGGCCGGGCGCACTCGATCTGGATTACAACAAACTGTAGATCACTGTCCTTCCGGCACCGCTTACCAACATAAAAGATAAATCCCGACCGGCATGACACCAGCTCACATTGACCAAAAAGGCCGTGCTGGCGTTCTCCGGGGGACTTGACACGTCGGTCGTCGTAAAGTACCTGCAGGAGAAGCACGACATGGATGTCGTAACGGTCACAGTCGATGTAGGCCAGGGCGACGACTATGCGTCAATCGACGCAAAGGCCAAGACCCTTGGGGTGCGCAAGCACTACACCATAAACGCAAAGGAGGAGTTTGCCCGCGACTACATCGTCCCCTCGATCAAGGCAAACGCGCTGTACCAGAAGAAGTACTGCCTGGCAACGGCCCTGGCGCGCCCGCTGATCGCCCGGAAGCTCCTGGACATCGCAAGGGTGGAGAACGCCGACGCGCTGGCGCACGGCTGCTCCGGCAAGGGAAACGACCAGGTGCGCTTTGACATTACCATGAGGGCAGGCTCTGACCTTCCCATCATCGCCCCCATCCGCGACCTGAACCTGGACCGGCCGGCGGAGCTGGAGTTTGCAGAGGAGCACGGCATACGCATAGACGGCGTGGCCAAGAAGTTCAGCATAGACCAGAACCTGTGGGGTCGCGCCCTGGAGGGCGGTGTGCTGGAGGATCCCATGATGGAGCCCCCGGGCGACGCGTTCATCTGGGTAAAGACCAGGGATCTTCCCGACGAGCCCAGCTACCTTGAGATACAGTTTCAGAGGGGGGTTCCCGTTGCGGCAGACGGGAAGACACTCCAGCCCGTGGATCTCATCGAGTACGTCAACCAGAAAGCTGGTGCCGCGGGAGTGGGAATAATCGATCACATAGAGGATCGCGTGGTGGGGATAAAGTCCAGGGAGGTGTACGAGACGCCCGGCGCGTCCTGCCTCATCGAGGCGCACTCGGATCTGGAGAAGATGGTTCACACGTCACACCAGACCCGGCTCAAGTCCATACTGGACGACGAGTGGGCCCGGCTTGCATACTCGGGGCTCTGGGAGGATCCCCTCCGAAGGGACATAGACGCATTCATTGAGAGCTCCCAGGGCGTGGTCTCGGGTACCGTGCGCATAAGGATGCACAAGGGATCCATGAGGGTGGTGGGAAGAAGCTCCGAGCACTCCCTGTATAGCCGCGAGGCGGCCACCTACGGGGCAGAGTCCTCCTTTGACCAGCGGCTTGCCCGCGGCTTTGTGAGCCTCTGGGGGCTGCAGTCAACAGAAGCTAATAAATTACAAGAGGGAAGGCTGAAAAAAATATGAACTGCCCCGAATGCGATGCTGACGTGCCAGTACCGGATGACGCCGCCGTGGGCGAGATAGTCTCCTGCCCGGACTGCGGGGCCGACTATGAGATATCCAAGAAGAACGGCTCTGCGATCGAGGTAAAACAGGCGGAGACCGTCGGCGAAGACTGGGGAGAGTAATGCCAAGGATCGGCATCGTCTTTGACCGGCTGCGGTCAGAGGAGAAGATGCTGCAAAAGGCGGCAGCCGGCATGGGCCACGACGCGGTCATGACAGACGCCAAGATCACACAGTTTGACACCGATGGCCAGGCGCCGGATCTTGGCGACGTGGTTCTGGAGAGGTGCGTGAGCCACTTTCGGGGACTGTACTTTGCCTCATGCCTGGAGTTTCTGGGGGTTCCGTCCGTGAACAGCTCCGCAGTCTCGCATTTATGCGGAAACAAGATGCTCACCACGCTGCAGCTAAAGAGGAGCGGAGTGCCCACGCCGCGGACCCTCTTTGCGTTCTCCCAGGAGGCGGCAGCCGAGTGCATCGAGCGCGCCGGATACCCCATGGTGATAAAGCCCGTCATCGGCAGCTGGGGAAGGGGCGTCATGAAGGTGGCAGACCGGGATACCATGGATGCCGTAATCGAGGTCAGGGCGCT
>CBDCTF010000003.1:0-42058 GCA_965222055.1 Dehalococcoidia bacterium | reverse complement strand
TTGAGGAGATAGCGGCTCCATTCGGCCTTATGGCCGTGCCTGGAGTGGGACGGGCGATCATTTTCGGCACTCTAGCTGCCGAATTGGCCGTAGCGGTGGGCCTGGCTCTGCCACGCTGGCAGAAGGCCGCCTGTCTGCTCGGGGCGGGCTTTCATATGCTCCTCGCCCTTGATGCTCTGCATATATTTTACAACTTCTCTGCCGTGATGTTCGCCGTCCTATGGGTATGTCTGCCGGCGTCTACAGCCGCCGCCTGGACAGCGAGGCGGCCGGGGGGGATCTTCGGGCGGTTTCACTTTCTCGGGATTTATACGCTGATTGTGGGCTTGTGCTGGTGGTTTCCAGCTCAGGCTTGGCGGGTGGGGGCCTTTGGCTTTAGTGGGCTATGGTTCGGCTTTGCTATCACCCTATTGAGCCGCGCCGGGATCTTGGGCCGGCAGAACTTGTTTCTATTGGCTCGCGCTTCGCGCCGATCGAGCGTCCGTACCCGGCCGGTCGAGCAGTCCCAAGGCCGCCGTTATGCCGGCGTGCTGCTGCTATTACCTACGCTGGTGTTGCTCAATGGCCTGAGCCCGTATCTTGGCCTGAAGACCCGCACAGCCTGGCAAATGTATTCAAACCTTAATCTCTCACCCTACGATTCCAACCATTATTTCATCCCCTCCAGCCTTGATTTAGGCGGATTTATGGCCGATGCGGTCAGGCTGACCGCCACTACTGACCCCACACTTGAAAGGCAGTATATGCGGGGCGGGCAGCTCATCACCTGGCATGAATTGCGGCGCTATGTTGCCCGCCAGCCCGACATCCAGCTTGCCTACACCCGGACCGGCCAGCCCCCCAAGACGTTTGGGCCGGCCGATGAAGACGCGGCGCTAAAAGCGCCTGGGTTGGGGGTGTTGGAGAAACTGCTAATCTTCCGCCCGCTCGGCCCACAGGCCGGGGCTATTTGCGACTGGTAGGGCCGTGGGTACTCTTTCCGTTATGAATACAAGAAAATGAGTAAATATACATTTTTTCTATTGTTCAATATATCAGTATATGATACATTTCTTGTATGAATCTCAGAAAGAAAGGAAGACTGAAAGAATGAAAACCATTGCGCTTGTCAGCCAAAAGGGCGGAGTCGGAAAAACGACCCTGGCTTTGCATCTGGCCGTAGGATGGCAGCAGGCCGGCCAGAACGTGGCGGTGATTGACTTGGACCCCCAGGCCAGCGCGGCGAATTGGGGAGATCGGAGAGAGGAGAAGTTACCCGTAGTCCGGTCGGCCCAGGCGAGCCGGCTTGAGCAAGAGCTAAGGGCAGTAGAGGAGGCGGGCGGAGAGATTGTCATACTCGACACCGCCCCGCATTCAGACGCCGTGATCCTCAGAGTGGCCAAGGCGGCGGCCTTGGTTGTCATCCCCTGCCGCCCGTCCATTCTGGACTTGGAAGCCCTCGCGGGCACACTTGAGCTGGTGAGTATGACAGGAGTGCCAGTCCTCACGGTGCTGAACTCCATAATACCGAATGTTGCGGATAGCGACCGGGCCGAGGAAGCAATAGAAAAGCTCGGCGCGGCAATCTGTCCTATACGAATCAGCCGCCGTGTCGCGTTCTCGCGGGCGCTTATCAGCGGGCTTACAGCCCAGGAGTATGAGCCGCAGGGCAAGGCGGCCGAAGAGATCCAGGCGCTTTTTCGGCTGATTGCTGAGCAGGTCAGCGGGTTGGAGCAGCAGGAGCCACAGGCCGCACATGAAACAGCAGGGGGATTCAATGGCTGAGAAGAACAGCAGTAAGAACACTGATTTTGCCGAGGCGCTTGAGGGACGGAAACGCGGACGCGAGACGCGGACCGCAGAGCGAAGCCGCGCAGAAGGCGAAGAGCGGGCGGGCAAGCCAATCCATATTGGCGGGCAGTTTGAGCCGGAAGTGAGCGTCCAGCTGAAAATTCTTGCAGCCAAAGAGCGGCGGCCGGTGATCGCGTTGCTTTGTGAAGGGATCAATCTCGTATTCGAGGCGCGGGGCTTGCCGCCGATCGCGGCAGTCACCCGGCCGCCCCGCCAAAAGCCGGAATGAATACTTGAATGACAGAATTTATGAACAAGTCCATTTATTCATAAATTCATAGGGGAATAAAATACGCCGAGGCTGGAATTTATTTGTTCAATTTCTCAAGCTGGTGTGGTCAGTGGGGATGTTGGCCGCTATTGCCCCATTCTGGCTCTTTATGAAGGCGGTGGAGGTGATCCGGGTCGGGCTGGGTCTTGTTATTATCATAATCGTACTCGGCTTATTTTGGGAATCCGGGCTTATTCAAGGCTTATGGCAGGGGGAGGAAAGCGCCCGCGCCACGACCAGTCGGGCTGGTGGGGAGGCGCGCCGCGACGGGGGGGGGCTCGTCAAGAAGCCCTGGACCGGAGAGCCGGACCGAGGGGCGGGGGGCGCAGCCCCGAGACAATCAGACAGAGCAAGGAAGATCGCAGCCGCGAGGCGGCGGCGGCCAGGCGGGCGAGGGCTCGCTACCAGATTGAGGAACGGCTGCTGTTAAAGGAACGAGTGTTAGGCCAGGAGAGGTAAAGAGGGAAATATGAGTCAGAGTTTAACGCGGGGGGCGTTGGTAGGGCTGGGGGTTGTGCTGCTGCTCTCAGTGGGTCGGGCGGTGGCTATTGCGCCCACCGTTGCCCAGGTCTGTGACGGGCTGCCCGGTTATGTAGTGTTACCCCCGCCCGGCAAAGCGGGGGCGGTGATTGTTTGTCAGTACGACCCCGGCTGGTCCGAGGCGGCATGGTGGGCATCTTCCAGAGAGGGACGGCCCCCGGCCCGACTGACGGGAGGAATCGTCATTGTGGAAGGCATCGAGTTTTATGTGTGCTCTGGTCAAGAGCTGCGGATCGAGGTTCGAGACACCACCCATATGGGAACGCGAACGCGAACCCTATGGCAGGTGGGCCTCGGGGAAGAGCGCTTGGCAATCATTTCTGAGTGGCAACATCATGGACGCGGATACCGGCCGGGGGGGGGAATTGATGGGTGTTCCGGAGAAGCAAAGTGAGACGGGGAAAGAAAGGGGGAAATATGAGGAAAACAATTAGGCTGGTGAGCCTGGCTATCGCCGGCGTTCTGGCCAGCTCTCCGACCTGGGCGGCGGTCCTGGAAAGCCCGGCCCGTCAGGCCGTACTCTCGGGAATCGGCTTTATTGGCGGCTGGAAATGTGACGCCAATAATATCACCGTCACGATCGACGGCGGCGAGCATATCTCTGTTGCTATGGGCCAGCCTCGCGCCGACACCCGGCCGATCTGCGGCACGATCAATAATGGCTTCATTCAGCAGATCAATTGGGCGCTGGTGGGTGACGGAGAGCATGAGGCCGTGGCCTATGACAATGGCCTTGAGTTCAGCCGGTCTACCTTTACCGTGGGCTCGACCGGCGAGGAGTTTTTACAAGGCGCGAAGACGACGCGGCTGCTTAATAACTTCCCGGCCCCTGGAGAAACTACGGTGTTGGAGTGGAACCAGAGCACCCAACATTTTGAAATCCGGGGAGTGTTGGAGGACGCGGAGCTAGGAGAATATGACCTGTCATACTGGCGGCAAATGTCTATAGACTTGATCGAGGACACTTATCGGACAGCAGAGTTTTTGTATGACGAGGAGCCCGACCTTGACACCTGCCGAGCGGGGCGGCTGACACAGGCAGCGAAGGGACGCGCCCTTGAAGCCATGAACCAGATTAGGGCTTTGCACGGCCTAGAGCCGGTGCAATACAGCCGGCACTATGACAGTCAAGTCCAGCAGGCAAGCCTTATTCAAGCAGCGGCCGTATTTCTGAACCATTACCCTGCGCCCAGCGCTCAGTGTTACACCGAAGCCGGGGCGGCAGGCAGCGGGACAAGTAACCTTTACGGTGGGGGGCGGTCGGGGCGCGGGCGAGACCCGGCCGCGCATATGATCGGTTGGACCAATGACGCGGGAAGCCTCAGTCTAGTGGCCGCAGTCGGCCACCGGAGATGGATGCTCAACCCCTTTGCAGCCTATATGAGTTATGGGCAAGTACGCGGGTACTCTACACAGAAAGTGTTTCGTTTTGATGCGGAGGCCGCTATTACCCCCCGAATTTCTGTGGAGTTTGTTGCTGTTCCCTTTGAGGTCTACCCTTTCCCTCTTGTCGCGCCAAGTTCACCGTGGAGTTTCAGCCTGGTTGAAGACAAGAGCCAGGCAGCGGGCAACCAATACCCCTACTTCGAGAGCGCTAGTATTAGCGTTATCCGCACATCCGACGAAGCCAGTTTAGCAATCACCGACCGTTATACAGACACCCGAGGAGCGGGAGTACCCAACCTTCTTAGTTGGCAGGTCGAAGGCTGGGAATATGACACCGTGTATGAGGTTGAGATTAGCAACGTCACGAAGCGGCGGGGGGCATCACAGAGCTATTCATACCCTGTTTTTGTTGACCGGGCCAGCCTTGAATACTAGGCCCAAACAAACAGAGAGGAGCGGGAAGGATGAAAAAGTATATTTTTTTGGTCCTCCTGGCCCTGGCCTTCACAGTCAGCCAGGCTGTAGCCCACCCCGGAAATACCGCCGCTGATGGCTGTCATTATTGCCGGACCAATTGTGCCGAGTGGGGCAAGCTCGAAGGCCAGCGGCATTGTCATCAGGTAAGACAATCAAGGCGGGTGAGCGAGCAGCCGCCGCTCGGGGCGTGGGGAAGCCGGGGAAGGGGCGCAATCCCCAAGCGGCCGGCATCGAGTTTGGGCGGCGTTCCCCGAATTATAGATGCTGACACCCTTGAATTGTCTAAACAGAGAGTCAGGTTACAGGGGATTGACGCGCCCGAATCCGCGCAATCCTGCCGCCTAACAGACGGGCGGCGCTACCAGTGCGGCAAACAAGCGACCGCCGCGCTCCGGACACACCTAGGGAGAGCCGCAATTAGGTGCGCGATTGATGGGCGCGACCGCTACGGGCGGGGCCTCGGGACTTGCTACACATCAGACGGGACGAACCTGAACGCCTGGCTAGTACAACAAGGCCACGCGCTGGCCTATCGGCAATACTCGACTGAATATGTCCCCGACGAAGACCACGCCCGAGCGGGAAGGGTAGGGCTATGGGGCGGGGAGTTTGTGACGCCTTGGGAGTGGAGACGTGGTGTGCGCTTACAGTAGGCGCGACGATTGCCGAGGATAAGACCCAGCAGGGACACCATAATGAAGTTGTTAGCACGGCGCGCCCAGCCAAAACAAATATGTTGGTACTGTGACACCCCCGAAGATTTACCAGCACCGTATGGAAACGGGAGAGTTGAAGATAAAGACCCAGAGGACATTATAGACGGACTCGGGACAGACAAGCTGTGTTGCCGAGACTGCTACAGGCGGGGCGGGCGGGGGCGAGATAAGCAGCGAAAAAAGAGAAGCGAGGCGGGGAGCGGGGGATTATGGCTGATGAACAGGACTTGGAGAAACTAAAAGAGGCACATATGGCCAACACCCGCGCCGAAATAAGCCGCGCCCGCGAAGCCTGGCAAAAAGAATGGGAGCTGGTAGCTACCCCCAAAATGCGGGAAGCGCTCGGCCAGCTCGAAGCCCTCCCAGACGCACAGTTTACCCTCGTCCTTGAACGCTGCCTTGACCGCCTAAGAATTATTGACCGGGGGATTGAGGAGGAGCTAGAAGAAGGCCCGGCCCCGTCGCGGAGGCCGGCCGCTCGGGCGCGACGGATGAGGTTGCCAGGTGAGGCGGGATGAAATCTAAGAAAGGCGGATATCAGATTTTCCGGACACCGGATCAACGGTTCGGATTGAATGGGAGGAAAGCTCTCAGAACTTTGTGATTGTTGGGACGGATTAAATTAAAGGGAAATTGCGCCTAGAACCGCACAGAATCACCCAAGACCGCGCCCAGAGCGCACGAACAGGAGGAAGGACATATGACAAAAGTAGATCCAAGAACCAAAATACAGAAGCTAGAAGAGGCACAAGCGAAGATTGCAGCAGAACTTCAGCTGGCGAGGGAACAAGAGGCGGAAGAGGAGCGGCAACGGGACACCCGCCGAAAGATACTTATAGGCGAGGGGGTGAGGGATGCAGCCACGAACGACCCGAAGTTAAAGACCTTGGTGGATAATTTATTAAATACGTTTCTTGATAAGGCGCGGGATCGGCAGTTGTTTGATTTACCCGCCCGCTCGGCCACACAGCAGGCCACCACCTAACCGCCCCCGCGCTCGGGGGCGGGGGCTGAGGGGCGCGGTAGATGGAAGGGTTGTGGGATAGACTGTGGAAGGGAGACTAGCCATGTGGAACATTACAGAGCAGATTCTCATCGTGTTGGTTGAAGAAAACCCCAAGGAGCCCGGCGGCGCGGCATAGGAACAGTACTCTGCGGTTTGGCTGGCGTTGTGAGGCGGCTGTCGGGCGGGGTGGGGGTTTCGCCGCTTGTCTGTATCTCATAACACCGTTTATGTGACACAGACAAGCAGCGGCTCGCTGGGCATCGCGTCCGCGTCGGGGGCCTCTGCTCGCTTTGGGATGGTGCTCGGATAGGCTCTTGACACCAGCAAGTCTCTTATTTATATTTCCCGGCGAGAAGCAAGCCTGTCTTGCTCTCTTTCCGAGGCCCACGCTTTGGCGTGGGCTTTCGTGTATCTGGAGGTCTCGCGGTGACGTATCTGGCCTATCTTGATGAATTTGGGCATATCGGGCCGTACGTCAGCAAAGATGATCCGAAGTATCATGAAAGCCCGGTTTTCGGCTTCGCCGGCTTCGTCCTCCCTGCGGAGGAGGTGCGCGGATTCGGGACGTGGTTCTTCCAACGTAAATGTCAGCTCCTCGAGACAGAAATCCAGCAGTCAGAGAAACACCCCGCCTTCTGGGAGAAGAAGGGGAGCAGCCTCTACACGGTGAGAAATGTCCTGAGGTATCGAGAACTCAGGCACTTCACGTATCGGCTCTTCAATAAAATCGAAAACCTCGGCGGCTTCGTCTTTTATGTCGGCATCAAAAAGACGGTGGCGCCCCCCCAGCACAATTCCAATATGCTCTACGCGAGAGTGTTTCTCGAAGCGATCAAACGGATCAATGATTTCTGCGCCATAGACTGCCAGCCGCCAAACAACTTCCTCTTGATCCTCGACGAACACCAACAACGTGCGGACCTCATCACCCGCGCCGCACAAAGTATGTACGGACAAACAGAGAAACGGCGGCACCTAATCGAGATGCCTTTCCACTTGGAAAGCCACCGCTATCAAACAATCCAGGCAGCAGACTGGATTGCCGGGTTGGTCGGACGTTTGGGAGCGATCTGGGCAGATCCGGCGGCCTATGCCGAAAACGACGTCTTTCGCAAATATTTTGGGCAGCAGCTCAATCGCATCTGTCTGCGGAGCGGGATCAGGAGTTGACCGGCACCGGGCCGCGCTTGGTGCGCTGAAGAGGTCGATCGCGCTGAGCCTCGGCCAGCGGCGGGACAATAGGGAGCGTGGCCACAAGCCTGATTTCCCTGCGGGTGGTTGCCATCCTCTTCGGGCCGGGCTCCCGACTGTACTACGGCCGCGAGGGGAACACCCTGGTGATTCTGTTGAGCGGGGGAGGAGAGCTGATGAGCGATGCAATAGGAAGTTTTGGAAAGATCGCTGCAATTCTTTCGCGCGGGCCACTTGGGATTATCGCTCTCTTCATTGTGTTGGTGTGAGGAATTTTTCCTTAGCCCGTGCCTTGAGATAGGATGATCTCCTCCTTAACCGTTCCGAAAGAGGCGTTGAAGCGGGTATGAGCGACACGAGTACACATCAAACACAGCCGATGGCACCGATTCTCACCTCTGGACAACAAGCAGTCTTGGCAGCTCTCAAGAGTAAAGAGACAGACGAATTCCCCCTCAGTGATTGGTATCTCGGCGCGCTCTATGCGCTGGAGAATCCCCACAATCCTGATCGTGTTTCCCAGGCAGCACAGTCGCTACGAGAGCTTGTTGAGAAACTCCCACGAGTCGTGCAGGCAATGGATGCACACGGCGCGGCGTTTGACTTCGTGGGAATGCGGCGCGGCATCGCCGCCCGCCTGTCGAAAGACAAAGGGCGTTACGCTGAAGGGTGGAAAGATAAAGTAATTGATAGCCGCCTCGACAAGACACTCCGAAAAGTCGATGGCTATCTTGAGCAAAATCGTCAACCCACTCGGAAAGAGCAGATGCAGCGGGCAGTAGCCGATATCGACCCAATGGTTGACCAATTGGACAGCGGGATTCGAAAAGAGAAGCAGAATCGCTTATACGCCCTGTGGCAAAAATTAGAAGGCTTTGCGCATCATAAAAGTACGCCAGACGTTGAAAAGTTCAGAGAATGCTTGGAGACGCTGGAAATAACAGTGTTCGACCTTCTCGCTCCGATAACCGCACAAGATCAACACGAGATTCAATCAATCTTAGAGCTTTCCGACAGGTCCGAGAGTGATGTGGAACGGATGCTTTCACTGATTGAACGTAGGGGAGCGAACTTCGCTTTCTTTTTTAAGTGTGCAAATGATGCTTCGTGGCTACCCATTCTCAGCGAAAGAGGCTATTTCTGCCACCCGCCTAACGCAGAGCCGACCGGCGACGGTAGGGTGAATTTTCCTTCCTGGTGGCCAATTCACTATCTGGCCAAAATGTCCGATCATGCGCCAGATGAAGTCATTGAACTCGTGTTACAGCTCCCCAAAGTCGATAACCCAAGGGTCTACGATGATATTCTGGATATCGCCTTGCGGCTCCACGGCGAGCAGTCCGCGAAACTCAAGCCAAAAATACTTGAATATGCCAGCATAGAGTATTCGTTCTTGGCACAAAGATACGCAGAGTTGCTCGCCCATTGGACAATAGAGAATCAAACAGCGTCAACATTGGAACTTTCAGAGGTACTCGTTAAGTTTGCTCCCGATCTTCAATCAGAAGACAAGCAAACCCGGCGAAAAGAAAATCCGGATGACGGGACAACCCACCTGGAACCTTCTCCTCGATTCGATAATTGGGAATACCAGGAAATATTGGATAAAGGTGTCCACCCGCTGGCGGAGAAGGAAGCGTACAAAGTTGCCCGTATTCTTATTGACGCTACAGCGAGCATGATTCGTTTACAAACGCATCAGGAGGATATTGATAAAGGCACAGGGGAAGACCTTTCCGAGATATGGTGTCGGCGGCTCGATGAACCAGATCATGACTACCGAAAATCCGAAGAAGCGCTTGTTAATACGCTGACGTTTGCGTGTGAGAAGGTGTTTGAAAAATCGCCCGAGTCAATCGCAATCCTGGACAACGTGCTACGCAAGCAGCGATGGAAAATTTTCAAACGCCTCCGCCAACACCTCTATGCACTCCACCCAAACGAGCAAACCAAGCCCTGGATTCGGGAGGCGATCCTAACGCACGAGGATTACGCTCAGTGGGAGCATTCTTACGAATTTTCGCGGATGATACGGCGTGCCTGCGAACACTTCGGGGCGGCGCTACTCACTGAAGAAGAGCGTACACAAATCTTCAATACGATCCTGAGTGGTCCATCGAAGGCCGATTTCCGGGAGTGGATGGGCGAGCAATTCACAGAGGAGCTGTTCACGCAAAGGCAACACCGTTTCCATCGGATGCAGCTCAAACTTTTTGCGTCTGTGCTGTTTGGCGAATACGCGGCCTACTACCAGAGGTTGGAAGCGGAAGCCGACGAGCAGATTTCCGATGAAGACTATTCGCCTGTTGGCAAAACAAAGGGCGGATTCATGTCCCACCAAAGCCCGCGAGCGCCCGAAGCCCTCGTAAACCTTACGGATGAGAAATTGCTCGCCTACATCAACGAATGGCAAGAAGGACACCACGACAAGGACGACTGGTTGACGGTAATTGATATCAAAGCGCTTGCCGAAACGTTTCAGACTGTTTTCAAGGATACGATCATCCCGGATGCCGATAGACTCAGATTTTGGATCGACAATCGGGAAAAGATAGAGCGGCCCATTTACGTGCGAGCGATGATTAGCGCAATGCAGGAGCACGTAAAGGCGAAGGACTTCGACGGACTCAGCCAGTGGGTGACGTTTTGCGAGTGGGTTCTCAAACTTCCCAACCCGGAATACGAGGAAGGCTACAGCTATAAATTCAGTGAAGAGTCCCGAGAGAATCCTCACTGGCATAGCGCACGGCGGGCAGTCGGTGACTTTGTCGGAGCCTGTATCGCAGAAGATGTGGACGTGCCGATTTCCGCGCGGGAACACTTAGCAAAACTTCTGGACCTACTCTGTACCCAATTTGATTGGCGGCTGGACGAGGATAAGCCTGTCCTGTTGAACCGAAGCGACCAGCTCATGGAAGCTATCAACAATACCCGGAGTCGTGCGCTACAGAGCTTAGTTAATTTCGGTTTCTGGTTGCAGAGACACGACTCGAAGGCGGATGTTTCTGAAGTCACGACGACCCTTGAAAAACGTTTCGCCCCCGAAACGGAGCATTCTTTGTCGCTGCCCGAACGCGCTATGCTGGGTCTGCAATACCAGAATATTTTCAACCTCGCCAAGGCGTGGGCGACTGAGCACAAGGCAGACTTTTTCCCTCAGGGTGACTTGCCTGCCTGGATAGAGGCATTTGATAGTTTTCTCCGCTATAACTGTCCGTTCAAACCGATCTTTGAGGTTCTTCGTGGCGATTTCGAGTTTGCGCTCCAACAAAAAGGTGACGCCAAAAGGCAAGAACGCCTTCGTGGAGAGCCGGCCGATCCTCTCGGAAGGCACTTGTTCACCTACTATTATTTATGGGACGTGTATCCACTGAGAGGAGAAACCAGCCTGTTTGAGCGGTACTATCAACAGACGGACAGCGATCGAGCGCAGTGGGCGAATTTGTTCAGCTACGCGGGCCGAACGTTACGAGATAGTGGCAGGCAGCTTGATCCTGCCTCAAAAAACAGGGTTACATGGTTCGCTGACTGGCGGCTTGAAGCTGAAGAGCCAGCGGAGCTTGAGCAGTTTGCCTCCTGGCTGGAAGCTGAATGTCTAGACCCCACCTGGCGACTGGACACCTATTCCAGAATTCTGGATGTCGTTCAATCGAAGATGAGGATCTTCGACGTGCTAACAACATTGAGGAGCCTGCTCCCGGATCATACCGCGAAGGTAGTCGAGTGTTTTGCCAAGATGACCGATTCCGCATTGAAGAACGATGCGATCTACATGATTCAGTCGGACCAGGCAAAAACCATCCTAAGAGCAGGTCTCAACAGCAACGATGAGAGCGTGCGTCACAATGCAGAACACGCCCGCGAAAACCTGCTCCGCAGCGGCCGGTCCGATTTTTTGGAGTTGGACGATTGACGCCGTTGGAATGGCAACGGATCGTGTACAATATCAAACGCTCCATTGAGGATGTCATCTTGGCGAGCTTTCTGATGCTTGACTACGACCGGGAAGCGGCGGCGAATCTTTATCCCTGGCTGGGAACAAAAATTAAACTGAACGTGGGCCTTCACCTCGTAGCGTCGGCCTCAATTTCTTTCGTCCGGATGGGCGGGCTTCGCGGTATATGGGAGGGCCAGATAGCGGTAGAACGTCGAGCGCGAGATGCCCAAGGTCTGGCAGATGGCCCCGATCTCATGAGCGCCCGTCTCATACAACGTCTTGGCCATCTGGACGCGGGTATCCTCAGGCGCGAGCGGCGGCCGGCCGCCGCGGCGTCCCCGCGCTCGGGCGGCTGCCAGTCCGGCCCGGGTCCGTTCCTGGATCAAGCGCCGCTCGAACTGTGCGAGGGCCGAAAAGATGTTAAAGACGAGCTCACCCGAAGCGGTGGTGGTATCAATCGCCCCATCACAGATCGAGCGAAAGCCGACGCCGCGTTGTTGTAACTCTTCAACCAACCCAACCAGGTGGACCATAGAGCGACCGAGACGATCCAGCCGCCAGACCAACAGCAGATCCCCGGCCTGCAAAAACTCCAAACACTTTCCCAACCCCGGCCGGTCTGTCTTCGCGCCAGATGCCTTATCGACAAACAGCCGCGCCGGCGTGACGCCGGCCGTATGTAACGCATCCACTTGCAGTTGCAGGTCTTGCTCGGTTGTGCTCACGCGGGCATAGCCGACCGCGCGGCCGGCCTCCGTCCCATTTTGTGTGTGTTCCATTAAGAAGATGGTACATTGATTGATGAGACGGGTAAATAATACGCGAAAGCGGCCGGCACGCCGGCGCTCGGCGGCGTGGGTGGGTGTCCCACAAAACGCTCGTTTAATGACACACGCGTCGGGATCGCCTCCCAAGCCTAGGCGAGCCGCGCAGGGCGGGGGCTCGTAAGAGTAAGCCCCAAGCCCGAAGAGCCGAGCCGGGGCCGCAGATAAGATGAAGCGCAGGACTTCAAGCAGCCCCCCCAGAGTGCGAGCTTACCCGCCCACCCTTTAGGGTTGGCCCTTCGGGCCGTTGTTTGTTCCCGCGCGCACTCTGGGGGGGCTAAAGGTAGCCCTACGGGCACTGTTTTTGATTGAAGCCGCTTCCCTGCCTTGCTCGTTTGAGTGTAGCAAAAAGCATCCGGCGTAAAGGGTAAACGTCGCTTCGCTTTGCCGCCTTGCGTCCCTTGACTGCCGCCCTTCTTTTTTCCCCAGCCTCGGCCGCAGACCCCGGATAGCGCAAGCCTAACGAGGCCGCCGTGCCTCCTGCTCCGCTCGCCCGTCCTTCCTCGCTCCGCTCCTCTCTCCTCCCTCGCTGCGCGTCGGTAAAGGAAAGCCCTCTGGGCGCTACGTTCATTTTTCAAAACCCTCCTCTCTCGTGCTTGCTCAGTCTAGCAAAAAGAATCCCAAGTCAAGGGTAAACGTCGCTTCGCTTTGCCGCTCCGCGTCCCTTGACTTCGGAGCCTCTTTTTTTGCTGCCTTGACCTGCAAATTTTTTCGGATAAGGAGAATGTATGGAACATCAAATCATCGCCGCATACGCGGGGGTCGCCGCAACGGTCGTCATTGGGCTGGGTCAGCTCGGAATGATTGGGTGGGGGTTGTGGCAGATGCGCAAATCTTCAGGGGAGCGCAACCGGCAGCTTGATATCATGGAGACCGGCCAACGCGAGCAGAGCCGGATACAGGCGGATACTTTGGGCCAAATCGGCAAGGCGCTTGACCACCAGGGCGAAGTGTTGGCCGCCCTGTTACGGCGGCCGGCCTAGCCACCAATCCCAGCCGGGCGGGATCGCAGCCCGGCAAGACTCCCCGCCCTTCTCCCCGCAACCCCAAGCCTTGAAGCCCCCCGCCGCTTGCTCGGTCGGTGCTCGGCCTCCCAGCTAAGGCCCTGGTCGGGGCCTGCGCCCTTTGTCGCTCCCTCCCAACGCTGTCCGCGTCCAGTCTCGCAAAAAAGCATCCGGCGTAAAGGGTAAACTCCGCTTCGCTTTGCCGCTGCGCGTCCCTTGACTGCCGTCCTCTTTTTCCCACCACCCAGGCCAAGGCCGAAGGAAGAAGCCCCCTCCGGACAGATCGGGCTTGTGCCAGCGCCGCCCAGCTAAGGCCCTGGTCGCCTCTCGCCCCGCCCGCAGACCGGCAAGAGGCGACCAGTCAAGGCCCTGCTCGCCACTTGCCAAGACCGAGCGCCGCCTTCCGGCCGCAATTCGCGCCAGGGAACCTGTCACTCTTGCTGATGGCCTCGGCTCCAGAGAACGCCACCCCTCGGCCGCAATTCATGCCAGGGAACCTGTCACTCTTGCTCATGGCCGGGGGTTCCAGAAGACCGCCTGCCGGCCGCATCTCGCGCCAGGGAACCTGTCACGGATGCTGGGCCCGTTGGCTCCAGAAAGGAACAGCAGGGAAACGCTCCGCTTTTTTCCGGTCCGAATGTTTTTGAGAACCGGAAAAAAACGTTCTTTTTTTTGCTCAGAGAAGGAGGATAAAGCAGAGTGGTCATAGTCGAGCGGTGGTCAGTGGTATTGGAACATAACCGGGCGTGAGCCCCACCACAGAAGAGGAGCATATAAAATGGCATCTTACAACAAAGTGACAATCCTTGGAAACCTTGGCCGCGATCCAGAGGTACGCACTACACCAGCCGGGAATAGTGTGGCGAATTTCTCTGTAGCCACAACCGACAAATGGGGCCAGGGTGAAGACCGCCAGGAGCGCACAGAATGGCATCGGGTGGTTGTGTGGGGGAAACTCGCTGAGGTTTGCGGGGAGTACCTGAGGAAAGGCCGCCAAGTGTTGGTTGAAGGGCGCTTGCAGTCCCACAGCTACGAGGACAACGAGGGGATCAAGCGCTACGTCACGGAGATCATTGCCCACCAGGTTGAGTTTTTGGGGCAGCGGTCGAATGGTAACGGTGAGTCTGGAGAGGGGAGCCCAGACGGTGAAGATGTCCCGTTTTAATGTCCTATGCCACCCTTCGGGGTGGCTTCTGGCGCCGCTCGCCCGGGCGGGTCTCTCTAGTGGAGTTTTTCACACCCAAAAAGGAGAAGAAAATATGCCTATGACGCCGCTTTCTTATACTCAGATCGACTGCCAGACTTTTCCTGAAGCCCTCGGCGGGCGGGTGGCTTTCCGGGCGCTGGAGGACTTGACCGGGCAGGTTCCCCATGTCGAGGGCGGAGGCGCGGAGAAATACTCTTTTAGCCCACCTTGGGCCAAGAGCCCTATTTATGTCCTCACGCGGAACGGCTTTTATACCCCCGACGCAGGGGCTAATGAGGTTTGGCAATTCGACCAAGACTTTGACGCCACCGAGGCAGCGGCCTTTCTGGAGAAGGTAGACCAGGACGGCCGCCCCGACTGAATAAGAAGACCGCCCCTAAGAGCCCACCTATTCGGCCGGGCTCGTCGTCCGTTCCGGGCTTCGCTCGCCTGCCGTCCTTGCTTCGCTCGTCCGCGCCTTCTCACTTCGCCGCTCTGTCGGTGCGGTTCGGCCGCTGTCCGGGGAGCGGTTCGGTTTGTCCGGGGAGCACCAGTCAAGGCCCTGGCTACCCCGTCTGTTGGCCGCTTCCGCCCTCTATCGCCCCGCCCCGAAGCCCCGGCTTCCAGTCTCGCAAAAAAGGTCCAGCGTAAAGGGTAAACGTCGCTTCGCTTCGCCGCTACGCGTCCCTTGACTGCCGTCCTCTTTTTCCCCGCTCCCAGGTCAAGGCCGAAGGAAGAAGGCCCATCCGGACAGCCGGCAAGGCCGGCTAAACCCCGCCCCCCTTCGCTCCCCCATCGTCCAGGGCTTTCTTGCGAGCCCTCGCCCTCTGGTGCAGCCCCTCCCCAAGCCCCAGGCCCAGGCCAAGCCCGAGCGCCGCCCTACGGCCGCAATTCATGCCAGGGAACCTGTCACTTTTGCTGAGGCCGGGGGTTCCAGAAGACCGCCTGCCGGCCGCAAATCGCGCCAGTCAAGGCCCTGTCACGTTTGCTGTGGCCGTGGGCTCCCAAGCGGGAAGGCCCTCCGGGCTTCAGTTCTGTTTTTTTTCGGTCCGAGCGTTGGTGAGAACCGAAAAAAAACAGTTCTTTTGTTTAAGGGGGAAACCATGACGCAGGACGTGTACGCGAAGATCACAGACCGCATTTTGACAGCTCTAAAAGAGGGTGTCGTGCCGTGGCATAAACCGTGGGACGCCGAAAATGGGCGGCCTCGGAATCTCATCAGCGGCAAGCCTTATCGTGGCGTCAATTTATGGCTCCTGTCCCATCAAGAGGGGTGTCCGTTTTGGTTGACCTACCGGCAAGCCTCGCAGATCGGCGGGCATGTCAAAAAAGGCGCAAAGGGCAGCACTGTCATTTTCTGGAAATTCATGGCCCGCAAGGGTGGCAAAAAGAACGGAGAGCAGGACGGGGAGGAGCAGGACGGCCGGGGCGAGCAGTATGCAATGGCCCGAGCTTATACCGTTTTCAACGCCTCACAATGTGAGCTACCCGAGGAATGGGCAGAGCGGGCGCGGGTCGTGATTCCTGAAATGGAGGAGGCGCAAAAAATCGCTTCTTGTGAAAAGATCGTTTCGGAGATGCCAGGCCGACCGGCTATCACTCACGGGGGCTGTGCTGCTTTTTATCAACAGAGCCTTGACCGTGTGACCATGCCAGAGGCGGGCAGCTTCGCGGCTCCGGAACTGTACTATTCCACCCTTTTTCACGAGCTGACCCACGCCACAGGCCACGCCGGGCGCTTGAATCGCTCGACCCTTGTTGATGCGGTCCGCTTCGGGGATACCAATTACTCAAAAGAGGAGCTGGTCGCCGAAATGGGCGCGGCTTATTTATGCGGCATGGCAGGGGTTGAAAATCGGACCACGAACGACTCTGCCAGCTACATCCAAGGCTGGCTAAATAAGCTGAGCGCCGACCCCCAATTGCTTGTGCAGGCCGCTTCCCAGGCCCAGCGGGCAGCCGATCATATTCTAGGCGTGGACATCGAGGACCAGGAATAGCCACCAAGACAGCAGCCGGGCAGCTTCGCCCGGCCAGCGAGCACACACAGGAGGCACGAAAAAATGGCAAATCCAAGAGTGGGACAGTACGCGGGTGAGGCGTCCAGCCTGCGCCACCGCAAGAGAAACGTCAAAACCTGGATACGCCAACTGCACGAGGAGCTTGAGCAGGCCCAGTCTGTAGACGCCTGGTTGACCCGTAAGCTCAGAGCGGCCGAGCAGGCCGACCGCCTCGGCCGTGCCTGGCTTTGCCAGTCTAAGAAATAACCCCCGCGCCCGGCTTGTGCCGGGTATCCTATGAGGAGGCAAAAAATGCTGTATAGATTTCGCGGGTTTCACGGTTGCTTGTCAGAATGTGATCTTGAGATTGTCCGGAGCAGCAGCAAAACAACCCTAGTTATTTGCACCGAGCTTGCGGACAACCCCGGAACCAGCGTGACCAATCTAGCGGCCGAACTAGCTACCCGAATATGCGAGGAAAACGAGACCATTGATCCGGCGGCTTTATTGTGGGTTGAGCACTACCCACCCCAGGCCATGCGGGGGGGTGGGTTAATTCCGGAATCGTGGGCATGGGTGATTTTCACCGAGCGGGACGGCCCGACCTTCCGCCGCCCGACCTGGCATCACTTGACGCCCGCAGAAATGCACGAAATTTGGGCGAGCCTTAAAGGTGGGTGAGATCCACGCCCGCAGCTTCCGGACCAGGCGAAGATAACACCCCCACCCCTCCGGCGCTCGTCGTCCGTTCCTCGTTGCCCTCGCCCCGTCCTCCTCGCCCTCGCTGCGCTCGCCCCCCCCGGCCGCTCTGTCGGTCCGGGTCCCGCTCTGTCCGGGGAGCGGTTCGCTTTGTCCGGGGAGCGTTGCTCTCGGTCGAGGATCACCAGTCAAGGCCCTGGTTCCCCCTCCGCTCGTTTACTACCCCGTCTGTCGCTCCCTCCCCCGTCTGTCGCGGGCGTTCCGGCCTCTGTCGCCTCCCCACCACATAAGCCCAGAAGCTAAGGCTTCGAGCCTCGCAAAAAAGCATCCGGCGTAAAGGGTAAACTGCGCTGCGCTTCGCCGCTGCGCGTCCCTTGACTGCCGTCCTCTTTTTCCCCGCGCCCCGGTCAAGGCCGAAGGACGCAGGCACATCCGGACCGCCGCAAGGCCGGCTAAACTCCGCCTTCCGTCCGCAATTCGCGCCAGCCAAGGCCCTGTCACTCTTGCTATGGCCGGGGCTCCAGAAGGCCGCGCCTGCCTCCCTGGCAATTCGCGCCAGCCAAGGCCCTGTCACTCTTGCAGCATCCGTTGGCTCCACAACCGGGAGGCCCTCCGGGCTTCAGTCTGTTTTTTTTCGGTCCGATCGTGGGTGAGAACCGAAAAAAAACAGTTCTTTATTTTAAGGAGAGGAGTCAGAAAAATGGCAAAAAAAACACAGCGGCTTTTCGTGTGGGGTGGCGGTATGACGAAGAAAACACAAAAACTGCATTTCTGGGGAAGGGAGACCAGCGCCGCCGAGATCGCCGAGAACGCCGATTTTCTTGAGGGTGATGATGACTATGAGCGGGAGCGGGAGGGATGGAGCGAGGCCGAGAGGCAAGCCAACTATGAGAAGTGGCATTATTGCCCGACTGATGGGCTTGATCTTTACTCTGATGAAGTTGAGCGGCGGCAGATGCGCGAAACCATCACTATAAGTCTTATAGGCGGCTTGCTGCTCGCTATGACCGGCTCAATTTTTGTTGCGGGGGCGGTGGTGGCGTGGGTGGGGTGGGAACTCTTTGACGCCCCTGAAGATATTTTTACAATCGTCCCCGACGAGCGCCAGTTTTACTAATCATCAGCCCAGCCGAGCTGGGCAGCTCGCGCCGATCGAGCAGCCGGGCAGGGGAATAGAAACAAGATTCCCCGCCCGGATCTTCTGTCCGGATCTTCGCCCATCCCTCCGGCGCTCGTCGTCCGTTCCTCGTTGCCCTCGCCCCGTCCTCCTCGCCCTCGCTTCGCTCGCCCCGCTCCCGGCCGCTCTGTCCGGGGAGCGGTTCAGTCTGTCCGGGGAGCGCTTCCCTCGGTCGAGGAGCGCCAGTCAAGGCCCTGGCTACCCCTCCGCTCGCTTGCTACCCCGTCTGTCCCTCCCTACCCCGTCTGTCGCCTCCCATCCCATCAAAACCAAAGTCCGCAGATTAAGGCCCCTTCAGTCTCGCAAAAAAGCTCCCAGCGTAAAGGGTAAACGTCGCTTCGCTTTGCCACTTCGTGGCCCTTGACTGCTGGGCTCTTTTTCCCCGCGCCCCGGTCAAGGCCGAAGGAAGAAGGCGTATCCGGACAGCCGGCAAAACCCGAAGCCCCAGGCGAAGACAAAGGCCCGACCTTGTGCCAGTGAGCCCCAGCTAAGGCCCTGGTTCCCACTCGCCCCGGCCGCAGACCGGCAAGAGGCGAGCAGTCAAAGCCCTGCTCCCCACTTGCCAAGACGAAGGCGAAGGCCAAGGCGAAGGCCAAGACCGAGCGCCGCCTAATGGCCGCAAAAACCGCCAGTTAAGGCCCTGTCGCTTTTGCTATGGCCTCGGCTCCAGAAGACCGCAGACCGGCAAGAGGCGAGCAATCAAAGCCCTGCTCCCCACTTGCCAAGACAAAGGCGAAGGCAAAGGCAAAGGCCAAGACCGAGCGCCGCCTAATGGCCGCAAATCGCGCCAGTCAAGGCCCTGTCACGTTTGCTTTGGCCTCGGCTCCAGAAGGCCGCGCCTGCCGGCCGCATCTCGTGCCAGGGAACCTGTCACGGATGCTGTGGCCGTGGGCTCCAGAAAAGGTACGGCCTGCGGCCGGCAGTCTGCTTTTTTTCGGTCCGAGCCTGGGTGAGAACCGAAAAAAAACAGTTCTTTGTTTTAAGGAGAGGAGTCAGAAAAATGCAAATTTATCATCATACCGAGGGCCGCGCTGCGCCGACTTCGCTTGTTTATTCCGCCGCTGCCTATGTTGGCTGGGGTGATCTGGTCTATCTGTACGGTAATATCTCCGAGCCAGAGAAAACGCCGGGGTGCTGCTTAGGCATCCCCGCCTATAATAAGCCCACGATTCAAGCGATCGGCGGCGTGGTTGTTGTGATCTGGGGAGTCTAACAGCCGGGGCTTGCCCCCGGAAGGAGAGGAGCAGATGGAGAAAGAGAAGGATATGAAGAAGACGCAGCAAAAAATAGCGTGGTCTTTTCTGTGGGATTCACCCCCCGAGGCGCAAACCAGTCCTATGCCGAGGTCACGGGTTGCCGAGTTATTGAACGCCGCGAGAGACAGAGGGGAGGAGATCAAACGCACTCCGAAAGGGTATGCAATCGGCTATGCTTTGCGGCTTGTCCGGATGCCCGGCGAGGTCGAAGAATCGGACCCCGAGAAACGGCACGAGTGGCGCTTTGTTGAACTCCCCCCGAGTGGCGTCTATGTGTGTGTGGATTGCCCCGGCCGCTACAATTCAGGTGAGCCCGCGCCGCAAGGCGTCTGCCCAGGGGAAGCGGGATGGGGACCAGTCCGTTAAAACATCGAGGGCCTTTAGGCCCTCACCTTACCCAGCCGCGCTGGGCAGCTCGCGCCGATCGAGCAGCCGGGCAGGGGAATAGAAACAAGATTCCGCGTCCGGATCTTTCCCCGGCCGCGCTCGTCGTCCGTTCCTCGTTGCCCTCGCTTCGCTCGTCCCCCCTGGCGGCTCTGTCCGGGGAGCGGTTCAGTCTGTCCGGGGAGCGCCAGTCAAGGCCCTGGCTACCCCGTCTGTCGCCCACCCCTGAAGCGGCGGCTTCCAGTCTCGCAAAAAAGCCTCCGGCGTAAAGGGTAAACGTCGCTTCGCTTCGCCGCTTCGCGTCCCTTGACTGCCCGCTCCTTTTTCCCACCGCCCCGGTCAAGGCCGAAGGATAAAGGCCCCTCCGGGCAGGCGCTCAGGCCGGATAAACACCGCCGCAAGGCGGGCGGCCAGGCCCCGAAAAGTCCTACTTGAGCGGGCGGCCGGGTCCGAAAAAACCGCCCAAAGGCGGGCGGCGAAGCCGGATAAAACCAGCTTACAGCTGGGCGGCGCAAGCCGGATAAACACCGCCGCAAGGCGGGCGGCCAGGCCCCGAAAAGTCCCACTTGAGCGGGCGGCCGGGTCCGAAAAAACCGCCCAAAGGCGGGCGGCGAAGCCGGATAAAACCAGCTCACAGCTGGGCGGCCGGATCTAAATAATTCAATGCTTGGCCGCCAACAACTCCTTTAGACGGATGTATTGTTGAGGATTTCTCACCAGCTTAATCAAGGCCATAGGGAACTGAAAAGATAGATTTTCTGCGGTCAGGGCAGCCGACAGCAGGGGCGTGGAAATGGAAAGCAGCTGATTATCAAGCTGGCCTTCTAGCTTCACGCGGGAAGCGGCCAAGCGGTCTAAGGCTTCCGATAAATGCTCCCGGTCGCGGCGGCGGCGGGTGAGCCGTAGCCCATTCAATGCCTCTTGAATCGGCATGGTATGTTCTGGTTTTTCGGTTAGCTCGGACCAGACCTGATGAATGAGAAAATCCCAGAGGAGGCTATCAGTATCAATCCAGGGGCCTTGGATTTTAACTTTCAAAAGGCGGCGGCGGGGCTTCGGGGGGGCCTCATGAGAGGGCTCAGCGGGAGATGCAGCGGGCGGGGGATCGACCTCGGCCGGGGCAGGAACGGCCGCGATCGGGGGGGCTGGAGGAGGCGAAGGGGCGGGGGATGGGGCGTCAAATTGCTGGAACAATTGCCCCACGGCCGTATGATTCCATTTCTTAGCACGGCCGAGGGGAAGTGGGCGGCCCTCTGCTTCGAGAATTTCAGCAATGCGGCGGTGGCTTTTACGTTCCTCTCGCAGCTCTAGGGCTCGTTCGAGGGCGGGGGATAGTGGGGTTTCAGTCTTCATTTGGAAAGTTTTGGAAAGTTTTGGAAAGTTTTGGAAAGTTTGATACAAAAACCCAAACAAATCAAGCCTTTACAGAATCAGCCCAGCTCGTCAAAATTCCAGAGTTTTCAGCCAATTTTTCAGCCAAACCAATGCGCAAAACCAGGGCTGGGGAGGGCTGGGGAAGTCCGACTGAAGCAGCACCAGAGAGCCCATGATAACAGCTCTGAGGCAGTCAAGAAAAGGGCAGATCGAGCAAAAAAGGTCGCGCAGGGCCAAAACGGGGGCAATTTTCGATGAGCGCCCGGATTCCTCTTGATTCAGCCCAAAATTCAAACGCCGAAGGCCACCATCTAAGCCGTTTTTTCCTGAAATTCTTCAGCCAAGGCCGTTGATTTTCTGCGTCCATCCAGGTTCTCTTTAATTCCGCCGATTTATTCGGTATTTTCGTGCATTTTCTGTTTTGAGAGAGTAAGATGCTGAATATAGGTATGGCAAGATATGTGAACTGATAGACAAAAACCCCAAAGCGGGTTTCTTGTCTCAGTTCACCCCGGTTTCACCGCCCAGCTACGCTGGATTGTCCCGGCTTTGCCGCCCGGCTTGCGCCGGAGTTGTGAGGAGGAAGAAAGATGGGCAGACCGAAGTCACAACCCCAAGCGGTGCGCTCGAAAATGGCCTTTGCCCGGCTTCGAGAAGAAGAGTGGGCCGGGCTCAAGCAATTAGCCGAGAATCTCGGCGAAACCCCGAGCCGCATCATTCGCCGCCTGGTACGCGAAGCCCTCAACGGCGGGCCGGATTACTTCGACGATGGGGTGCTGGATCTGCGTAGGATGTACCGCGAGCTGAACTCTATCGGCAGCAACTTGAACCAGCTGAGCCGGGCGGCCAACCGGGGCGCGGTGGTCAACGGTGACGATGTGCGGCGGGTGATTAACGCCGGCATCGTGCAGATGGAAGCCGTCAAAGGGCTGTACGTCCAGGGGGTCAGGGCGGCGGTCGAGCGGGCGATGTTTCCTCTCTACGAAACGGCGGGCTGGACCTTAACGCAGCGTGAGTCCGGCAAAGCCCCGGCCGAAAACGAGCACGGTAAGTGAGATACGCACATCAACAAGACAGCCTCGCCGGTTTAGAGGAAGACCGACGCGGCAGCCTTCCAAAAAGCGGGCGGCGGGGGGCCAGGCGGGAGAGAGGCGGCCGGAAGTGGAGCGGCTCCTTGGGGCAACGGGCGCGGGCGTCTCGGGGCTTGCCCCAGGCTGTCGTTAAAATCAGCAGCTTCAGCCACAGTGCCGGGGCGGTCTGGGATCGGGTCAACTACGTGGGCCGGGATGGGGAACTTGAGGTTGAAACTCCTAATGGGGAGAAGCTCACCCAGGCGGAGCTAGAAGAGAGGGTTGAAGGCTGGAGTCCGGAAGCGGGAAAGGGGCGGGAGGGAAGGCGGTATGCTATGAGCGCGGTGGTGAGTTTTCCGCAGGGCGTGGACGAAGAGAAAGCGACTGAGGCCGCCCGCCAATTCTTTCAGGAGGCGTTTGCCGATAACCATGATTATGTCTTTGCCGGACATACCGACGCCAAAAATTTCCATGTGCATGTTGTCGTACAGGCAGCCGGGCATGATGGAAAGCAAATACAAATAAACAAGGACGACATCCAAGCGATGCGGATGCTCTACGCCGAGAAAGCCGCTGAGCAGGGCATTGAACTCGACGCCTCGCCGCGCTGGGCGCGGGGGTTAGAGGCGGAGCGGCAGAAAGGCTTAGGGATTGAGGGCATCGAGCGGCGGGGGGAAACCCCGGCGCTAAGCCGGGAGGTGGGGGCGGGCCAAGGGTGGAGTCCGGAACGGGAGTTGGCCGGGGCGGGCCGGCTTTCCCCGGCGCGGGGGTTGCAGTTAGAGGCGCTCGTTGAGGTCCGGGCAGAGCAAGACCCGGAGGCGCGAGGAGCCCCAACGCCGCTTGAATATGCGCGGGCGGCGGAGAGCTTGGCCGGGAAAATCGGAGGGATGGAGAACACCAGGGAGAAGGGAGAGGCAATTGAGGGGGCGTTGACGCTCGCTAAATTCGGGTGGCAGATGACCTACCAGTCACGCGATAAGACCGAAGACATTGAGCAGGCGCGGGCCATCATCGCGGGTGTTGATAAGTCCATAAACGCGCAAATCAGGGGGCTTGGGGAGGGGGCGGCGCAACATGAAGCCATCACCGCACATCGCGGGCTCTCAAATAAATTATCCGATTACCGGCGCGAGCAGCGGGAGCAGGCCGCCGAGGAAAAGGCGGCCGGCCTGGAAAGCGAAGGCGCGGCGTTGGGGGCGCGGGAGCAGGCCGCGCCTCGGCCGACTGCTGCCGATCAAGCCCTTGCATATGCGCGATCGGCGGCCGGGGTGGCCGGGAAGATCCAGACACTAGAGACCGATTCGGACCGGGTAGCAGCGGTGAAGGGGGCAGTCTCCCTCGCCCGGTTCGGTTGGGAATTGGCCGAGAAGGCCGGGGCGGGGGAAGAAGAGCAAGAGAAGACGCGGGGCATCATCGACCGGGCGGAACGGGCGCTGCGGTTTGCAATTAACCGGATCGAAGACCCCCAGGCCAAGCGAGAGGCCATCCAATCCCGGCAAACCCTCTACAATGAAGGCGTGAAGGAATACCGGGAGGCGAAGCGCGAAGCGAAGCGGGAGCTAGCGCTAGAAAAGGGACTCGAGAAGGGCGCGGGGATCGAGCCCGAAGTGTAGGCCGGGGATCACTCAGGCCGGCTGGGGCTGCTCTTGCTTCGGTCGCTCGTCCTTCGCAGGATGGGGCTTATCAAATTCACCTAAGAGCCCCCCCAACTCCTTGTCTTTCGCTTCGCCATCCTCAACTGATACTCGCTCGGCTTCCGCCTCGTGGGGGCCGGAAGAGGGCAGCAGCGGAACTTCGGGGGGATCAAGAATCAGCTTCATCAATTGCCCGTCCTCATAATAGCGGACCTTTTCGGCCAAGATCGGGCGGGCAGTTTCCTTAAAGATGATGGCCTTTTTTGGGTCAAGGCGGCGGACTTCTTCCGGAGGTAAGAGGGGCCGGGAAATGTAGCTCGTAGACGTGGATGCAGAAGTCCAGTCTTGTGACTGGCTGCGGCTTCTGACTCGGACCGTCTTTGCGCCGAGGCGGTTAGAAACATAGTTGGTCGTCGTATCATCATTGGACGCGAAGAAGACTTGTAAGGCGCAGTTTTGCAAAATCCCTTCCGTCGCCTGCCGTCCATAAATTTCGTCAAGCTGCCCGAGCCCTTGAGTGATTAAGACAATCCGGATCTTATAGCCCGCCAGGAGCGCGAGGCCCTTTTGGAGCGTGGGCATTGCGCCGAGCATCGGAAATTCATCAATCAAAAATAAGACCTCGTGCTTTTCGTCTGCGGCCGGCATGTTCTTACTCAGTTCGGCCACGGCTTGTTGAAAAAACATATTTAACAACGGCGCGAGGGTAAGCAGCTGATCTTGGCCCACCCCGACATAAACAGACGTGGGGACGCGCCGAAAGTCGCGTAAATCAAAATCTGAATCGGCCGTTGCGGCGTCGATGTTCGGGTTGGCCCATAAGGCGAGCGCGGACGTGAGATGAGACTTGACGGCGGAGCGTTCTTTTTCCGCTTTGTTCTTATAATTGGCAAGCGCCTCATGGCAGGCCGTATCAAGATCGGGGTTATCTAGGCCCTCCTCTGCAATTTTATTCAGTCGGGCGTCCGCCATTAGTAGCCGGTAGACCTGGCCAAAGGTCGAAGGTATCTCAGAATTATCAAGCACAAGCAGTGCCACCCCAAGGAATAGAGATTGTGCCTCGTTGACCCACATTACTTCACCGTGTTGCGGACGCGGCAGGAGGATCTGGGCCAGTTTTTGAATATCAGTAATGCGGTTCGGGCCTTTCTCTGAAACAAAATCAAAGGGATTATAGCGGGCGGAACGTGCATCCATTGGCGACCACATATAAACCTTTTGGTACTCCTGTCGGTATCCGGACGTGAGCTGATAGTTTTCTTTCTTGATATCCAAGACAACTACCGAGCCGTTCCAACTCAGGAGATTAGGGATGACGATACCGACCCCTTTCCCTGAGCGGGTGGGGGCGGCAACCAGCGTATGCAATGGCTCATCGTTTATCAGGTACTTGCCGCCCTTCTTACCCAGCAGCAGCCCCCTTTTTTTCTGAAGCCGGGCGCGGCCGATCTCCAAGCCCGTCGCCCATCGAGCGTCACCGTACCAGGCGGGCGGGTTGATAAGCAGGAACGCGGCGGCCAGGACGCCCGAGGTGGCGAAAGCCATCATAAAGCTGCGAAACAATAACGTACCGGCCCGGCCGGAAAATCCATATTGAGCCATGAACGAAAACACGGCCCAGGGCTCCATACTGTTGAGCGAGCGGCCGAGCAAAAGAGTCAGGGCCGTGGACCAGGCGAATATCAACACGACCAGGGCCAAGAGGACGCCCGTAAGCATGATGTATTTTTCTTTGTCCATTTACTTACCTCCTTTTAGTGCGGCGCGGCGACGGCTCCCACCCCAGCCCCAGCCAGAGGATTCCCAAACGCCGCCGCGCCTACCAGAGCACCTAGCGCCCCGCCGATCACCCCACCCCACGCCCTTTCAGCCGGCGCGGCTGTTACACTGACGGGAAAGACCATAAAGCCAGGGCTACAGCCGGCGAAGGTGGGAGCGGTGAACAGCAACAAAAGAACGCAGGCATAGGATCTTAGAGTGTGCAAAGTAGCCCTCCTCATACAAAAACCTTCCTAGGGTGAACGGTTTAATCCCCTGAGTCCGGATCTTTTTGGGGGCGCTGGTAAATCCAGCGGCCGAGGATTAGGCCGAGGGCTACAGCGGCGGCCAGGGACATCATTAAGACCATGAGCAGGCCGGTGCTGTTCGTGGGATGATACCCCCCGGCCAGGGAGGCCGGGCCAATAAGCAACAATGCGTAGGTCATGACCAGAGCCCCATACATCTGCCATTCTCCTATAGGACTATTCCTCAACCGGCCGCCCGCCCCTTCTCCCGCGCTCCTTGCAGCGGGACGACTGGTTTCGGCGGGCGGCCCCTCCTCGTCCTCGTTTCCAGCCCTTCCGCTTCGGCTGAGGCGTGAGCAAAGTATATCTCGCTCACGATGCGCTCTCCGTTCGGTAATCTGCTGAGCTGTACAATTATCTCAATCACCGAGCGGATATACTCTAAAATTTCATCCCGGCCGAGTCCGAGATTAGCCTGCATCACCATCAGCGCCAGCCGCTCAAAAGCCGCGCGGGGTGAATCGGCGTGAAGGGTAGAAATTGACCCAGGGTGGCCGGTGTTGACCGCCTGCAGGAAAGTATAGGCTTCCGCGCCGCGCAGCTCGCCCAATAAGATACGATCAGGCCGCAAGCGCAGGCTGGCTTCCAAAAGGTCTTGAATTGAGACCTTCGCCAAGCCTTGCCCGCCCTTAGAGGCGAGCAACCGGAACGTGTTAGGTTGTGGTAGCTCCAATTCCGGCGTGTCTTCTATCGAGAGCAAGCGTTCTTCCTCGGGGATAGCTCTGGCCACGGCATTGAAAAATGTGGTCTTGCCGGTCGAAGTGCCGCCTACAATCAGCATATTTTTTCGGCCGGCGACGGCGGCCGAGAGAAAGCCTTGCCAGTCCCGGCCGGCTAAGAGTTCGCCCAGCCGCAGATCGAGCGGAGAGCGATGGTCTGCGGCGGTCAGGTGGACGCGCTGAAACGCGCCCCGCTCTGCGTAGTCGTCCAAGCTCAAATGCTGAACAACCTGGCGGCGGATCGAGAAGCCGCCGCCATCGAGCGCGGCCGGCGGTAAAACAATCTGTATCCGCTCGCCGCTCGGGAGGGCGGCCGAAAGGAGCGGCTTGCTTTCGTTGACCTCTTGATGGGACGTGGCGGCGATCTGGCGGGCCAGGCCGCCCAAAGAGCGTTCCGTCATTTGGGGAATCTCTTTCCGGACCATCCCCCGCGCGCCTTGTTCCTCTACCCAACACTCGCCGGGTTTATTAACACAGACTTCCGACACCCCGGCCTGAGTGAGAAAAGGCTGTATAGGGAGCAAAAATTGTCTGAGGAAAACCCCGCCGTCTTCCGTGCGGTCTGCCATTGTATTACTTCCTTTGCGCAGCGGCGCGGGCCATTTCGACCGCCTCAAAATCTAAGTCTCTAGCGACCATGACTGAAATACGTGTGCCGTGGTCGATATGAATCGTGGGCTGGATGCGTATTGAGTCCTGCAAAGCAATTTCCCCGGCCCGTGATAAGCCCGCCTGATTTTGTCCGACGGTCGTGTTATTATCGCCTTGTTCCCGCACCGCTTGAACACCCATATCAAGCCCCGCATCTATAACGCTCAGCAAAATGGCCGCCCCAAAAATCTCAAAAAAGTGAGTGTCAACCTCACCTTCGAGGCCCGCCCGGCCCAGCGGATCAGTACCGGGGGAGTTGATAAGCACCGACAGCCCGTCAGCGCGGAGTATCCTGGTCCAGATGATAAAAACCCGGACCTGTCCGCGCCGGGTGCTGTTCTGGTAGCGGCCGACCAGGCGGGAGCCTTTGGGGATCAGGAGCTGACTGCCATCATGCGAGTACACGTCCGCGCTATTCAATGCGCGGGTCAGGCCGGGCAGCTGGGAGTTAATCGCCGTCTCCAGAATGGCCGGGATGACCGTCCCTTCGGTGATGGTGTAGCCGGTTGTCCGCAATAATCGAGCGGGCACGGCCTCTTGCTGCAAGACCGGCCCCACGTCGCCCAGGCGGGGGGTGTTGGGGTTGTCGTCATACGGATCACCACCAAATGGGCTTGGTATGGCGGCCGGGGAAGGTATTGACCCATCAGCGGACAGGGCGGGGGCGGCGGGTGTGGCCACCGGGCCGGAGACCACCAACATGGGGGAACGCCGCCGCTCAAACATTTGTTTCTGCAACCCCCGAACCTTGAGTAACAACAGTCTTTCCCGCTCTGCATCCAGATCAGGCAGCGGCGGGGCGGGCGGGGTGTAGGCCGGCGGCGCGGCGGCCGGGACGGCCGGGAGGGGGAGGGGGGGCGCGTCCTGAATCTGGACGGTCTCAGAGGGGGCCTCGATGACGGCTTCCTCCGTACTAAAGGCCCCGCCCCACCACATAAGAAACACAAGGACAAGCGCAGCGACGACGAACAGGGCGGGATAGTTGAGCTTTTGCTTAGACGCTAGTGGCGTCATATCTCGATCTATACTAGTGTTCCCACCATTACCGCCGCGAGGAGCGCCAGGGGTATTAGGGTCGAGTGGTTCCGCCATGTCTTCGCCTCCTTACAGCAAGCCCGTCTCTTCATATTCCGGATCTTCGGCGGGGGTGTTCAGTGTGCGGGCGGGCTGGGAGTTGAAACCCTCATTGAACACGCAGGTTTCGACCGGGCCATTGCGAAGGGTGAACTGCCGGCCCAGGTCATGCACAACCAGAAAGCGGCCCTTCCGCACCACGTTGATTAAAGATTCCGTTTCGTCCTCGTGGACCATAAATATAGCCGGAACTCTCGTCTTAGGATCGAATTGAAAATACGTGTGTCGGCCGTCATCGAACACATTGACCGGGGCTTGGGTGCTCGCCCCCGCAAAAGTGTATTGCCAATTCCAACCCGCCGGATCAATTCCCGTCTCAGAGCCGGCGCGGCCGGTGTCGCTTATCCGCGATGATTGTCGCTCCTGGTTGCGGCGTACCCGCAAAGCCAAGCGCTCGGCTTGATCTTCCGGATAATGAAAATGGATCACCCACGTAAAATTGGCGGGCTTAGAATCGGAGCGGCCGGAGCCGGGAATGTTTGCCTCTCTTTCGGCGTCATAGAGTGCCCGCGAGACGCCCTCCTCAAGTGGCACAGATGCCACCAGGCTAAAAACGTATATGCGGATATGTTCCCCGCTCCCATCCAAGGCCGGGCGTTCGGTCAAGACGGTAAGATTTGTGGCCGCGTAGGCTTCAACGGGCTTGAGGAAGAGCAGGTTTTTCCGGGCCGGTATATCGACCTGCCAGGCCAGCCCATCACCTAGTGATACATCCGTGACTTCTTCCGCCGCCCCAAATTGCACCAGCGTTTGATAGCCATAATGGCCCCGGACCTCGATGACTTCACGCTCGTTATACACAATCCATTTCAAGCGCGGATCAGTAATACCGGGCGCGGGCGCAGTTGCGGCGGACACAGCCGGGGCCTGAGTGGCCACAAGGGCCAGGATGAGGAGGGAAACAATACGGTGCATAGCTTTACTCCTGAGTCGGGCTCAAGTCCGGATCCCGGCGATATGACGAGATTTGAAAGCCCAAAGGGTTGATGAATCGGTCCCGCATAGAAAACTGTTTATTGGTGTACCCAAAAGTTAAGGCCGCCCGCCAGTGATTCACCACCTCGCGCTTTTGGTACTCTAAGACGGTCCGGAAGGACACAATCGCCGTGGTGTCGGTCAGGAGATTCACCGAGCCAATCTCGACCCGGATAATCCCATCATAGCCATACAGCACAGGCGGTGAGTCTTCGTTGCTCTGGTCGTGGTCGCGGTGGTAGGCATCCAGGGCGCGGCCGGTCATACACAGCCCCACATGATTGAAAAGGGTCGGATAGTCGGTGGCGTCAAAAGATTCGCGGGCCACGACGCAACGGACAATCTGAGCAATCGTGACGGCTTCGGTTTGGGTCAGATTGCCTTGCTGTAAGCCTTGGGTGACTTCGAGCCAGCCCGTAGACTTGTCCACTGTGACCACATATGGCGCAAACTCTTTGAGTGGGAGGACGAGGATGAGCGCGAAGAGGGTCAGGAAGTTTAGGATGAAGGAGGCCCCGGCACACGCCCAGGCGCGGCGGGTCGAGCGGCGAAGCGAAAGATACGTTTCGCGCTCCCAGGTCGCGGCGGGTGTCTCTTCTGTGTTGGCAGTTGGGCTACTTCCAAGGAAAGCCGGAAATAACTTCATAGATCAGTTTCCTTAAAGATGACTGGTCTAAATATCATTGCCGGCCGATGTTCCGCATTACATTTCGGCCGGCTGCTACTGCCCCCGCCGCCATGACCGGAGCCCCGGCCGAGACGGCCTTTTGCGTCGCCCGCCCCGCTGCCCCGCCTATCCTGGCAGCGGTAGCCACGCCGCCGAGGACACCCCCAGCGGAGACGGCCAGAGCAATCCCCCCCCCAACCCCCCCGGCCCAGCCCATCACTTGCGTGAGAAGCACCATATTGACGATACAAACCAGGAGGTAGGGAACCAGCGCCGTAAACGCCAGCTCGTCGGCCGCTACTGCGGCGTTAAGCTGAACCCGCGCCCTTTCTAAAATCTGGAAATTGAGCGCAATTAAGGAGTACACAAAGACCGGAATGAGAGAAAAAGTGAGGAGTTGCCTAAGCCAGCCCTCAAACAATCCCTTTCCGACATCGAGCAGGCGCAGCAGCAGAAAGAATGGCCCCACCGCCAAAAGAATCCCCACCCCCAACTTACTCACCATCAACAGGACAGCCGCGAGGACAGCCAAAATCACGCCGGTCAGCAGCAACATGTAGGCAATAATATGTAAAGAAATATCGGAAAAGCTGGCCCCGTTCCAAATCGTAGACGCGGCGGTAATGCCGGCGTTCATCACCCTTTCAATCAAGCCAATTACTGCGCGTTCGTTGTTGATTGGACTGCCGCCCAACAGAAATACTGCCACCCGATTCGGTACGTCTGTCACCAGGGCAAAGGCCCAGGGAAAGATAGCGGGCATATTCAACAGCAGTGCCACCAGGAACACCCACCGAAACAGACGCGGAAAAAACTGTGAGGCTTGGAGGCTCAGCTGGCCGGTGAGGAGGAGATACCCAAGCACAACCAGGGCAAGGGTCGCCACCGCTAACACCGTCGTTTCCGCCGCCGTATCAAAGCGCATCCAGACACCCTGCGCATAGGCTAGGGTTGCGGCCTGAGTCGCTTGCACGACACTCCCGAGGGCTCCCATGTTTTAGCCTCCCCCCGCCGCCGATCGGCGGGCTGCCTGAGCCAATAGCACCACGGTGCGGCGGGCCGGGCGGCCTCCCCCCGTCCGCCCCCGGCGCGCCCTACTCCGTCCCCACCACCACAAAGTTCTGCACGCCTTCGTCCCATTCAATCACGGCCGCGGCCCCGGGCGTGGGGAAGTCATGGACCACCGCCCGGTGGGTCACGCCCTGTAAGAACTCCTGGCCGAAGGTCGTGACTATGAACGTGGCCCCGCCGAGCGGCACGCCGTCCACGAGGAGGCGCAGGGTATGCAGCCCATCGCCCAGCAGGTTCCAGTTGACCAGGGTGACAAAGCCGTTCGCGGTATCCCCACACACCGCCGCGGTGTCGCCGCGCGGGGTGCCATACGCCACGGGGCTGCGCTGGGTCCCGATCTCCACTTCCACCACGTCCGCCTCGCACACCCAGCCCGAGATGACCCCGATCCCGCTTTTGGCGGAGCGGTTGCCCGGATTCTCCAGGGCCCCTTTCGGGGCAGCGGCGCCCGGGCGGCCATAGAGGGCGCGCATCCCGGCGATATCGTCGGCGTGGAGCCGGTCGATATCGCCGACGTAGCTATTCATAATGGCCGCCACGACCTGCCCCTGCTCGTCCGGGTGGGCGAGGCCGGCGACATGGCCGAATTCATGCAGCGCGATCCGATGGAAATCCACGCGCCCCCGGCGCTGCGGCCCCTCATAGACCCCCCACGTCAGGCCGCTATTAAACAGCACCTCCGCCTCAACCATTGCGCCGCTGGGGAACCACGTCGTGAGCGTCAGGGCCGCGACCCCGGGCGGAAACTCCAGGCCGCCGCACAGGGTGGGCGCAAAGCCGACCGTATTCCGCCCATCCGGCGGACCACACGGGTCGACGGCGGGGGGGGTCGGGGGGATCGGGAAGGCCAACCCCCCGGCCGCGCTCCAGGCCGCCGCCGCGGCGATTGCTGCCGCCTCATAACAAGCGTCAGGGAGACACGGAAGTACCAGATCGAGCGGGACTTCCCGCTCCGTCCAGACCAAGGGATGGCCGGTGGAGGTGGTGAGGCGGCTATACGGCGCGCCTGCAGACGGCCACAGCCCGACCAGCAGGAGCATAACGAGGGGGCCACCGAGGCGCCGCCTAGTCATGGCCGACCTCCTGGGCAATCACGGCCGTGAAGGTCTCCAGGGACATAGGCTCTTCGCGCGGCTGCTGCACCGCCGAGGACAGGGGGGCCTCGTCGTGCAGGAGGCCCCCGGTGGCAGGCGGCAGGCGGGTGACAGGCTGCCGGGCATGGCTGTAGATGGTATCCACGCCCCGCGCCACATCAAACACCACTCGGTACACGCCTTGCCACAGGCCAACGAGCGGCACCGCAGAGCGGTCGGTGCCGGTCACAAACACGACCAGCCGGTCCCCGAGGCGGAACTGCGGCACGCCAGCAATCTGTACAATGCTGCCGTCCGGCTGCGGGCCGCCGAGCACCCGGAGGGTCAGCGCCGCCTCGGTGTGGGCGCCTTTCAGGATGTCGAGGGTGGAGAAGGTAATGCGGGTAAACGGCCGGGCGTGCGCCGCGTCCCACTCGGCCGCGAGGGCCGTCACCGTGCCGACCGCAATGATCTCGGCGGCCTGGACCACGTCCGCGAAGGATTTTTGCAGGACGGTGGTGGCCGCGGCGGGGGCCGCGAGCAGCACAACGAGGGCGCACACATAAGGGCGCAGTGGTGAGCACATGGTATCCACTAGCCTTTCTCCGCCCCCGGGATGAGCGGCGGGGAGGCCGCCATCCAGGGCGGCCGCTGCATCTGGTGCGGCGCATCACACGGGATGCGCGGACGAGCGGCCGGGGTGAAAGAGGCCGCCTTATAGTCCGCGCAGGGAGCCGTCAGCTCCCGGTGGGCACAGCCCGCCCCCGCCAGGAGGGCACAGGCGGCGAGGGCCACGCCACACTTTTTACCAATCAGCCATATCTTTATCTTCATACGCTCCTACTTTCCTCATTTTTGCGCGGTGGGTTTCTTCATTCAGCCGGGTTGCAACCGTGGCGTGGGCGGCCTGGGCCTGGACGCGGATGAGGTCCATCAGTAAACGGCCATTTTCGGCGGTCAGGCGGGCGAGCAGATCGACCGATTGTTTGAGATCCTCGCGGGTATCTAACTCAGTCATCGCCGTGGCATAGAACTGCTCGCGCTCCGCAAGATTGTCATACACCACTTGTGTGCTCACCGCCGTTGCTAATTGAGCGTCTCGGTTGGCCCGCCAGGCTTGCGCCGCCGGGGCGGTGGGGTCGGCCGGATCGTAAGCGTCGGGTTCCATGAGGCCATAACGATCAGTCAGGGTGTTAAATAAAGCCTGGGTGCGGGCGGTGGTGGCATGGCCGGGCATAAAGAGGGTGTTAAGAGTGCTCATTTCCCTGGGGAGGGCCGTCCGCAGGGCGGCCAGCCCGGCGGTATCGAGGCGGGTCCCGTAGGCGGTGGCGTGAGTGAGAGACTGCACCAGGCGTAAGGCTTGGGTCAGCTCCTCGTTTTGGCGGTCGTACTGGAGGCCCATGTGGGTGAGCTGGGCGATAAGGCGGCCAACGGCGGTGAGATCCTCAACAGGAATCCCCGCGGCGGGGGCCGGGGGAACGGGGGCCAAAAGCAGCAGGGCGGCGAGGGTCAAGCCCACGCCGGCGCGGAGGGAAGTAGTCATACGGCTTGTCTCCTTTCCTGGAAAATTGGGAGCCAGTCGGCCGGGTCGTCCCCGACCTCGGCGCGAATAGCATCACACAGCAAAACGGTTTCCTCACGTCCGGACAGGATAGAGATAATGTCCTCCTCGCCGCCCAGGTCGAGCCGTGCCACAACGGAGGTTGCATCATGTTTGATAAGGAAACAGCGCGAGGTATCGCCCATTTCTCGCACAACTTCCAGTTCATGCGGCGTGAGCCCGAAGCCGCCGCAGTAACCCTCCTCAGATGCCTTATAATTCGGCATGAAAAGCTGGGTCCGGCACTGTTCAACAATGGTCTTGCCGATGCTGGTGGCTAAGACATCCTCGGCCGACTGCGTGCCGAAACCCACCAGGCCATTCTTTTTCCGGATGGTTTTGAGCCAGTCCCTCAGCCTGGCCTCAAAGGCTTCATCATCCAGCGCCCGCCACCCCTCGTCGATAAAAATAATAGCTTTCTGCCCATCCAGCGCCTGCGCAATGCGGTGGAAGAGATAGAGCAAGAGCGGGACGCGGGCAATCGGATCATCAAGGACAAAGGTCAGATCAAAACCCTGAGTGCGCCCGAGCGAAAGATTATCTTCCGGCTGATCGAACAACCAGGCGCGTTCCCCATCGCCGAACCAGGGCCGGATGCGAGCCGCCAGGGAGTTGTCTTGCGTGTCAAGTTCATGCCCCCGGAAGAGTGTTTGCAGGTGGCCAAGGCGACGGTCTCGCGGGGGAACGTCAAAGTTCGCGGCCACCGCCCCCGCAATAACCGCCTGGTCTGTAGAAGACAGGGCCTTGCCGTCCGGAGGGCGCAGCAGTGTGCCGAGCCAGTCTCTCAGGAAGGTCCGGTTGGCGGGGGAGTCGTCAATCTGGAGAGGATTCAACCCGCTCGGCTCGCCGGGCTGAAAGGCCCCATACCAGCCGCCGATAGCGCGGACGAAAAGCTCCGCGCCTCGGTCGCGGTCGAAGAAGAACGAGGCCGGCTGATGTCGCTGGGCTTGGGCCAGGAGAAACGTCAGCACAACAGTTTTGCCAGTCCCGGTCGGCCCCACAACCGTAAAATTTCCAACATCCGAGGAATGAAAATTGAAAGCATACGGGGTGGCACTGGTGGTTTCGAGCAAGGAGATACAATCGCCCCAATGGTTCCCGGTCCGGGTGCCGGCCGGATAATTATGCAGGGAGGCGAAGCCGGCCCAATTGAGCGAGGAAATATCAGCGCGGCGAGCAATGAAATCCTGATTACCGGGCAGCTGTGCCCAATAGGCCGGCTCAAGATTCACATCCTCACGGACAGACAAAACGCCCAGATTCGTGAGGCTGGCTGAGGTTTCAGTTAAGGCGCGTTCAAGGTGCGGCTGGTCTGCGCCGGTGAGCAACACGGAGATATGATGCCCCCCAAAAACGACACGGTTTGAGGCCAAATCATCAGCGGCGTCTACCAACCCTTGACGGAGCGAGAGCGCGGCATCCTCGGCCGCATCAAGTTGACGGCCTTGTTTGGCGAGCTTCTCTAATGCTACTTGCCGTTCGTTGAAGGCGAAACTTTGTGTGATAATCATCTCGAACGGCAGGCGGGTGAGTTCGTCCAATAAGCCCGCCCAGGTTCCGCCCGCATACTCCTTGACTGAGAGTATTGCTCCATAGGTCTGATCGGCAGGCGCGGCCCCGCGCAGCTCCAAAGATTCGCGGGCAAACAGCGGGCGCTTCGTGGGCAAGTAGGCATCTATGGGCCCGGCCGGCAGCAGCACCCGCCGGGTTTCATGGTTGAGCAGGTAGCTAAGAAACTCTAAGGGCTCCGAAAACGGGCGGCCGTCTTGCTCATACGTGGTCAGCAGGCGCGGCTTATACCGGGCCAAGGTGGTGATGATATTATTTATCGCGTCCGTGAGCTCACGGAGACTCTCGGCCCGCTCGTGCGCGGCGCGGCTTATCTCACCGGAAGTGAACAGCCCCGTGAACCAATCGACCAGCCCGACCACGCCCGGCGCCGGACGGCGCAGGAGGGTTAAGTATAAATCATTGACGTACAAGCGCCGGCGAGTGAGCCGCCGCTGCCAGGCGGCGTCTACCTCGGCCGCGAAGCCGGAAAACTCGCCGCCGATATCGGATGGGACTTGGCGGCGGATCACATGATGATAGAGAATGTGGCGGCTGGAAGCGAGGGCGATGGTCAAGGTATTCCGCACATCCTTGAGCCCTTCAAGCGTCAGATCGGCCGCCGTTTCAAACGGGAAACCGTCCAGTTTGATGATTTGGAACAGCCCGTTATTTTTTGTGGCAATCGTGGCTGCATCGACATGCCGGGTGTAGGGCAAAAAATCCGCTAGGTCTTTTTCTTGTGCGGCCACCTTGCCGTGGGTGGTGAGGGCCAGCGCCAGCGCGTTGCCGTGCATCGTAGAATCTCCTTATGGGCGGTATGAGTTTGCGCCCCAAAAAAACCGCGTTTGCGCGGGCAGCGCAAAGCGGAGCTTCACATACCACAGGTCAAAGAGGCGCGGGTCACGGATACAGGAGACGTAACCCGCCAGGTGTATTGGGCCGGCCAGTAGGATCATCCACAGATTACCGGACCAGATAAACATTAAGCCCACCAACAGCACGGTGACGACAAGGAAAGTGTAGGTGACGCCAAACACCATCGGCGGGCGCGTGAGGGCAAGAAATAGGATGTCTTGGTGCCGCATATTCTCCTCTCTTAGTTTGCCACGCCTTGTATTTCGCCCACGAGGGTCGCCGCACCAAAAATGAGGATAATGCCGCCAATTACAGCAATCGCAGAACCCCACGGCATCCGGCCAGACATAGCCATAAAACCACAGCCAATCAGGCCAATGGTGGCCACGGCGATCGCAAAAGGCCCCTGCAAGGCGGCGGCGATATTCGTGGCAACGGTCGCAATAGGTGTCAGGTTCTGCGCTAAGGCGCGGTCAACCGGCCAGAGGGCGGCGTAGAGGAGGAGGAGGAACAAAGCCGGAAGACTCCAGTGTTGCCGGGGCGGAAAAATGGCCGCCGCTGCGGTGGCCAGGGCTTTAAGGGTAAATAACTTGTGCATAGTAGACCTCCTTTACTTTTATGGCTGTTTGAGTGGCTATTCCGGGCGCGGGCGCAGGCGCTCGGCCAACACCTGGCCGACTTTGCCCAACACATCGCCTTGCCGTTCCAGCGCTGTTAGCAACGCCGCAATTTCCCGGTCTCGGGTGAATTCCAGGGGCGGGAGGGGCCGGGCAGAGAACACCCGGCCCACCACCGCTATAAATAAAATAAGCCCCGCGCCAGCCGCGACCAGCTTCATAAGTAATATGTCGCTTTTTAGATCCGAAATTTGGCTGTGCAGCCCGTAAGCGGGCGGGGGCCGAGGCGGCGCGATAGAGGGCAGGCGAATGGGAAGCGGGGCGGGCATAAGATCCGCGTCCGCTTCTTCTACTGAAGGCGCGGGAACCTCAGGGGCGGCGGCGGAAACATCCTCCTCGGCCGCGTGGGCTGAGTTCGTGCCCTCGGCCTCAGTTGAAACCAGGAGCGCCATCGCCAAGGCAAGCGCCAGGACAAAGGCGAAGCCCCAGAGCGTCGGGTGGCTGAATTTTTGGCGTCCGCCTCCCGGAGCGAGGAGGCGGGGGGCGGGGCTGGGAGGGGTGGGCGGCGGGCAGGTGAGCGCAACCTGGCGCATGAATTGCGAGGGCTTCATACCCATTTGGGCCGCCCGGCGCTCGATGGTGGCTTTTTCGGGAGCCGAACGCCGGACGTTGACCTTACAGTTTCGCCGACCGGCGGGCCGGGACGGTGTTGGGGTTTCTGAGGTCATACCGTCTTCCTTAATTGTAGCCGGTTGACCCGAAACCGCCCGTACTCGCAGGCGGGCCGACGATGGGGGGTACGCCGTCCCCGCCATCAGGGATATCCGGGTCGGCGGGGCATGTAGACTGATCTATAACTCTCGATCCGGCGGCCCTCACGGTATGGGTCAGAGTGTGATTAGGCGAGAATGATGTGCTCCCATCAACGGCAACCTGGACCGTCACCTTTTGCTGGGCTGAGTAACTATAAGAGCAGCCAGCCTCAGTTTGGCCCCGGCATGTCGTGGCGGCCCTACCGGGGGCGTTTGGGGTTCCGCCGTGCGGACATTCATCATACCAGCGGTCCTGGTGGCCCAGGCTCGCGCTATCCCAGCCAAACGTCGAGGCGCAGGAGGACCAGGCGGGTAGTGCGGGGCGGAGGGCGGCCAGGCGGCGGAGAACGGCGGTGTGCGCGGCGTTACATTCCCAGGGCGGAAAACCGCCCGGTAGGCAAAGCCAGGCTTGACACTCAGCGAATGAGACCGCCGAGGCGGAGGCAACTGTTAGCACCTGGAAAACCAGAGCCAGGCCGGCAATAAATGCAGAAATCATACGCGCCTGCTAAGAAAGAAAGGGTCTGAGGGCATTAGAGTAAGGCCGTGAGGGAACACCAAGGCGGCGGGCAGTTCAGGGGAGGCGGGGGGTTGGCCAGGCGTCAAAACATGGATGATTGATGAGGTTTGCGGGGCGGGGGGAGGCTGAGCCTCCTCTGTTTGCTCCTCCTTCGCCACCGAGAACGGCCCGGTTACAGTCACCGTGCCACCCACGCCCGTAAGTGTAATTGCCACCCTGTTAGCCGTCACAGTTATGGGTCCATTCACTTTAATTGTGGCGGGGGCGGGGTCGACTGAAGATGGATCAAGGTCGGGCGGGGATGAAGCGTCAGGAGGTAGCTTAGGGTCCGGAGGCTCGGAAACGGCCTTACGTAATTCCTCCGGGCTGGGGGGAGCTGTCTCTATAAAGCGCTTGACACTCTTCCCATGCCACGGGGACGGCTGGCCTTTCCAGCGCGTTAGGCTGGGAATACCCGACTCATTTAGATGAACAGCAATGCGGGAATAACTCCAAGCGGCGATGCGAAGGTGTTGGATCATCGCCAGTGTCTTGGCTATTTCCTGCACAATTCCGGACGCGGAGGATTCTTTATCTGACATCACAACCTCCTACTAGGACATACTTTTTCAGCTTGTAGACGAAAATATAAAATATGTCTATAGATTAAGCCGAAGTTATCCAATTATGAGACAAAATGAGCAAATATAAGATAAAACAAGATGAAATGAGGCAATAAGGGAGGTAGGCCGCAAGTTGGTTGCGGGGAGGGGGGCGAAGTGGCTATACTGAATCGCAGCACAAAAGAAAAAGCCCGCTCTTATCGGAGCGGGCTGTCTCTATCCTTGAGCCGTGGAGGGCTTGGGGATGGGGGCCGTTATTAGAGGTAACGGCATGACGGAAATATACCACAGCACCTACCACCAGACAAGCTCCCAGACCCACACCGCAGTACAGCTCTCCCTGTTCGCTCCGGAGATCGTCCGAAAGCATGGGCTCAGTGAATTTCATGCCGCGCCTTTTGTAAGCCAAGGCCGTAGACCGGACGGCTCATGGGGCGGCACCTACCGAGTACCAGCGCAAGCGGCCTGGCAGTATCCAGAGATCGAGCTGAGGACGGCGAACAGCTGTCCGGTGCTTCTGTTCGACTGCGACCAGGGGTCAGCCGATCCTATCGCCGCCGCGATCGAGGACGTACTACCTTGGCCCAATTGGATATGCAGGCGTGGGGAAACCGGCACCTGCCATGCTGCTTACTGTCTACATTGCCCGGTGTTGACCCGTCCCGAGGACTTACCCGCCCCACAGCAGGCGCTTGCGCGGATCAGGGAGTTTTTCACACAAGAGCTACGCGCTGACCCCCGCTATACCGCCGTGCTGACTCACAACCCGGTACACCAGAAATGGAACACGGAATGGGGCTATCAATGGGGTTATGGCTTGGACGAATTAAGCCAATTTCTCCCGCCCGGCTATCGGTTGCCCCGCCTGGATAAGATCCAGAGCCACCAGGGCCGCAATTCCGGTCTGTTCAAGGCCGGTATGAAGTGGGGTGGGCTGCCTCGGAATTGGAGCAATCTCAGCTCTGTTTATCCCTATCTGACCACCCTCAACAAAAAACTAACTATCCCCTTGCCGCTGCGAGAAGTGGAGGGCATCGCCAAGTCTGTAGTGAATATCTCTAGCCATAATTTGGCGACTGGCCAGACCCAGGCGCGGTTCAGCCAGATTCAGGCTGCCCGAGGCCGCAAAGGCGGGCGAATATCCGGCGCGAAGCGCCACCAGGGCAGCAATGAGCAAGAACAGCCGTGGGAGGCGGAGGGCGTCTCGCGGTGGACATGGTATGACCGGCAGAAGAGAACGCCCCGAGAGAGCCTTGAACAGCGGCGGCCGTGGGAGGCGGAGGGCGTCTCGCGGGCGACGTGGTTCAGACAGTCCGGCCAGACACAGGAGAGCCTTGAACAGCGGCGGCCGTGGGAGGCGGAGGGCGTGGCGCGGGCGACGTGGTATAGGCGGAAAAGACGTGAGACTAATTTGAGACTAAAAACCACACTGGAAGCCTAAGCAGGATGGTGTGCTGTTTTAGCCCCTGAATATGTAGATAAATACAGTTCCCCCCCGCGCCGAATTTGAAGTTTTTTGTGCGAGGCCCGGAGGGCGGCAGAAGGCGGGCATTTTATGGCCAGAAGATACTTTAATCCAAGAAGAAATCGCTTCAATTTCAGACCTTGGGAACAGGATTTGATTGTCCTGGCGCTCTTTATTCTGCTGCTGCTGGCGGCTTCGGGGGAGAGGGCGGCGGGGGGCAAGCCGCTCCGGGTTTGTGTTGCTGCTGCCCCCGAGGCGCATGGGAGTCATCCTTTTCAACTAGAGGTCAGATTTTCGGGTATTGTGCCGCCGCTCTGGCCAGCCGGGAGCTACGATGTCAGCACCGGCCGTCTCATTGAGGCGCGGCGGTCTGAGGCCGACCCGCTCTTATGGCTAGTGCGGATTGAGCCGGCTTGGTCGGCGGATATGGTGTTTCGGCTTTTCCCGGAAGAAAGCGGTGTCTGTGGGGAAAAAAGCATTTGCGATGTATCAGGACGGCCGTTGTCGAATCTTCTTAAAGTCCAGTTGGCGGCTCGGCCGTGGTATCGCGGTCGGCTCGTGCAGCCCGCGTGTCGCTGAGCGATAAGGGCATTTTATGGTCAGAAGATACTTTAATCCAAGAAGAAATCGCTTCAATTTCAGACCTCGGGAGATAAAGGGCTTTGTGCTCCTGTGCATCCTCATTGTGGTGATGACTCGGCAGAGGGGGGAAGCCCTAACAGCCGAGCTGCTCCTATTTTTTCAGCAATACGGTGCCATATTTGCGGGGGTGATTATCTTAATCGCGGGGGGGCTGCTGCATTTGGGCATCGAGAAGAAGAGAAACCGGCGATTAGAGGAGGAAATACGCTTCCGCGCCCTGCGCCTGGTGGATCTTCACAGCATCAATCCGGCGGAGTTTGAGAAATATGTAGCCAAGCTGCTAGACCACCGAGGCTATACAACCAAAGTTGTTGGGCAGGCGGGGGATATGGGGGTCGATGTTATCGCCAGCCAAGGCGGCGAAAAATACGCAGTCCAAGTCAAGCGCTACAGCAATCCAGTCTCACGGACTGCGGTCAGCGATGCGGTGGCAGGTAAGGCATATCATGGCTGCAATGCCGCAATGGTCGTGACGAATAGCTATTTCACAAAAGGCGCGAGGGCCTTAGCCCAATCAACAGACTGTCAGCTGGTTGACAGAGACACCTTAGCCGAATGGATTGCAGACCTGGTGTAATGGCCGCCTCGTTGCCCAAAATTCCAGCGGGCGGCCGATCAGAAACGGCCGCGCCTGCTACCCTCTTCGCCCTACTCTTCGCCGTTGCAGTACTGCTGCATATTGTCTGGCCGCCAGTGTTCCAGATTCACCCTACTTTCCCTCCGCCACCCACCTGGTTGTTGACCGGCTTAGTCCTGGCAGCCGTGGCGGTAATACACCGGCCGGCCTCAGTCGGCCGGCTGCTTTGCCTGGCAGCCGTCCAGATTCTTGATGTTGCCTATTATCTTCCTTTTGTCCCTAATCACTGGTTGCTGACCGGGATCTTGAGCCTGGCGATCTTAGGCGCGGCCGGGGTTGTTGCTGTCCGGGCCCGCTTCGCGGCCGTCCAGCTCGCGGAGCTGTACCAGACCTTGAGCCCTTCTGTCCGGATCTCCGCCGTGATTTTTTACTTTTTTACCTTTTTTCATAAATTCAATTATGATTTTATGAATCCATCCATAAGCTGCGCGGTCAGATT
>CBDCTF010000002.1:0-44662 GCA_965222055.1 Dehalococcoidia bacterium | reverse complement strand
CCGTTCCGGTCGAAGCCCCGCAGCGGAAACGTCGCCGGGGGAAGCGTCAGCCCGTGCTCCTCCAAGAGCGTCAGCTCCAACGCCAGGAACCGCTCCTCACTGCGCAGCCAGGACAGGCTCTTTCCCGCGTCGGGATGAACGGCCTTCAGCTCCCGCCACTCGACGATCAGGGGCCAGACATCCCCGAACACGGCCTCGTCGTCCTCGGCGGGCTCCAACGTCACGAGGTCAGGGTACTCCCGCCTGAGCGAAGACTTCTTTCTGGGCTGCGGGCCGGCGCCGTTCGCATTGGCCCCGTCCTCCTGCCCACCCCGTCCCGTCTCAAGACCCGCCAGCGTCTTCTCCACCTTGCGAAAGCCCTGGGCCACCTCCTCACGCACGGCCCTGTCCCTGTCTTCGCTGGCCCTGTTGTTCGCCCGCACCTCCTTGCCAAGCTCCTCGAAGCCGCCCTCCAAGTCCTCCAGACGGTCGTCCAGCCTGTCGTTGCGGTCCCGCTGCTCTGCGGCCGCGGAGCCCACCCCAGACTGGAGCGCCTTCTCCAGCGCCCCCCGGATGCGCCGCGTCAGCACCCCCTCGTCGAGGCTGGCGTCCAGGGTCCTGCGGTCCACCCCCAGCATCTCGGCCGCCTTCTTCCGCCCGTTGTCGCGCTCCAGCTCCTGCAACAGCGACATGAGCCGCAGGTGGTGCATGTCCCGCACGCTCCTGCCCTTCTCGACCACGTCCTTCTTCGGTTCCATGAGTCCTCCTCTTTTCACCGGCCTCAGTCCCCGGTCTCGCCCCCGACCCAGGCCCGATTTCTCACGGGCTGCGACATGTGGACCACCTGTAGGGGGAAATGCGGGATTCCGACCCGATACTGCCCTTCTTTCTTGCGGCCCCGCAGCGCCCCTTTTTGCGGCGAGAGGCCGACCTGGGGACTTAAGTCGAAGTGTTCACAACTTCAGCCCGTTTTCGGCCTCATTTGTTCCTGTTTCAGCTTTGCCGTGACCTCACAGACAACTTCGCCACAAACTTCGTTTCCTTGTACAGCCCCCATACTGCACGGGAGGGAGTCTTTTGCCTAGAACCTCAAAAGGGGCGACATTTTTGTCGTCCCTTTCAGGCAGTTTTCACCGTCATTTCGTTTGTTCAAACTCTTCTGCGAGTGCCGCGATCCGATGAATCGCGGCGAACGGAAGAGAGGTGAACGAGTTGGCGCTGAAATCGAAACTCCGGTCGGCAAGACGGCTTCTACCCCTGGCATCCGCGCTGCTTCTGGCGGCGCTTCTGACAATCCCATCCAGCGGCATCGTCCTGGCCCAGACCCCGCCCGGCGACGAGATAACCCTCGTCAACGCCGACCGGGAGTTCGTTGAGCGCAAGGGCGGCGGCGAGTTCGTCGCAAGGCCCGTATTCGACCGGCAGATCGCGGCGCTCCACTACGCCGTCCGCGACGCCGACACCGGCGACTGGATTAGCGCCATGTACCGGGTCAGCGGCGGCGAGAAGGAGAGAAACGACGGCTGGGAGTACTCGTGGGAGTATCCCGCACTGGACGAGCAACCCGACCTCGACCGCGACCGGGCCTACCTGCTGGTGATGCTGGCCCAATCCGAGGACGGACTCAGGGGTGACTTCTACTCCGTCGTCCCCATCCACCAGCCGGGCCGCATCTGGGACAAGATCCTGTCCGCCCTCAACCCGGCGCGGTGGGCGAGGGCCTTCGCCGGCTGGGTGGTCGAGGGAGTCCACGGGACCCTCTGCGGCGTGGTGGAGCGGGCGTCCGGCGAGGACGCCGACAACTGCGGGGGTCGGTAGCGCATGAGCGACATCCTCACCGGCACCCCTCCCGACCTCACCTACGCCCACGACCTGGTGCGCCAGGCGTGGATGGTCGTCTGGGCCATCACCTCCGGCGCGCTGATGGTGATCCTCGGCTGGATGGGCCTCAGCTTCATCGTCTCCGAGCACCTTGGCCGCTCCCAGACGGGATGGCGGGAGATGGTCCCCCGCCTCGTGCTCGGCCTGGTGGCCGCCGCATCGTCCCTGTGGTGGTGCGCCCTGGTCCTGGACGTGGCCGACGCCGTGTCCGGCTTCATCGCCGTCTCCCTCGACGTCACCCCCGGAGACCTGCTCAGGGCTCCCCTCGACACCTTCCTCACCGCCGTCCAGGCCGGGAGCGTTGGCATGGCGCAGCTGCTGGCGCTGCTCTACCTGGTCTACGGCTTCTTCGTGCTCTACGTCATCGTTCAGATGGTGCTGCGCCTGGCCCTCATCGACCTCCTCCTCGCCCTGGCGCCCATCGCCCTGGGGCTGTGGATTCTTCCGCACACGGCGGGATGGGGACGGCACTGGCTGCGCCTGTTCATGACGACGGTGTTCCAGCAGGCCATCCAGCTCATCGCCCTTGCGCTCGGTCTCGGCTTCCTCAACGAGTTCGCGGCCATAGTCGCCTTCGAGCCGGTGCAGGACCTGATCTGGAAGCTCCTGATGTCCCTGGCCTTCGTCTACATGGCGACCCGGGTGCCCTCGATGCTCGGCAACTCCGGGACCTTCGACTCATGGCTCTCGATGCTCTATTTCGGCATGAATCTTCCGTCGTCGCTGATGCGGTCGGCCCGGACCATCGGGCTGATGAGCGGGGCCGCGGGAGGGCCGGGCGGCATGGCGGTGGGAGCGATTGCGGCCAGCGCGGGCGTGTCGGCGGCCGCCAGCGGCCTGAGCTCGGCGGCCTCGATGGCCACCCCATCGGCAGGCGGAGACGGCGGCGGCGAGCCCCGGAGCAGCGGCGAGTAGCAAGAACACGCAAACACGAGGGCTCGTGTCGATAAGCAAAGCAAAGGAGGGGGAGCGATGTGCAGCTAGCGGAGCTTATGGAACCCAATCGGTAGAGAGAGAACGGAAAGCTCGGAACAAGAGAGGAGCGAAAGGAATGGAACAACTGACACAGACCATCTCGAACCTGGTGGGCATCCTGCTGGGCGTCGTGGGAGCGGTGGGCGTGGGCTTCTTCATCTACGGCGCGTACATGTACCTCACCGCCAGCGGAGCGCCCAACCAGATGGAGCGCGGCAAGAGCGCCATGATGACCGCCCTCGCCGGCATCGTCCTAGCCCTGGTCGCCTACGGCGTCGTGGAGCTGGTGATGAACGCGGTCGTGGACCCGGGAATCGAAATCGACGACGTACTGCCCGAACCCCAAGCGCCGGACACCGCCGACAGCGACGACAGCGGATAGGCCGACGTGAGGAAGGAGAACGAGACATGAGAGAACACGAGGTACCGACTCACGTGCAGGCCGAGGACCGGGTGCTGCTGGGGTTCACCTTCCCGCAGGTCGTGGCGGTGATGGCCGTATTCGCTTTGTCCTATGGGGCCTACCGCTACGCCCCCGTCGGCCCCTCCGAGGTGCGCATGGCCCTGGCCGTCCTCTTCGGGCTGGTTGGCGTGGCGATGGTGGTGGGCAAGATAGGCGGTCGGCGGCTGCCCCTGGTGGCCGCCGACCTGCTGAAGTACCGGCTGGGGGCGCGGCGCTACGCCGGGCAGACCGCCCAGCTGGTGAGGGCCGAGCCGCCCGCGCCCCCGCAGCCGGTGAAGACCGGACCCGGCCCCATTCGGCTGATGGTCAGGAAAGCCCGGCGCGGATTGCGGAGGCAGCGCAAGAAGACGCGCCAGAGCAGGGAGCGCCGCAACGGACGGATGCGCTGGTTCGGCAAGCGCAGAGGTAAGGACGGCGGGAACCGCCAGCGTCACGACAACATGGCCGAGACGCTGGAGATCAGGCGCCGGAAACCCCACAGGGGCTTTCTCGCCATCGCGGCTCTGGCCGTCCTGGCGGCGGTCATGACCGTACCCCAGGCGGCCCTGGCCGACGACCACGAGCCCTGGCGGGAGGAGATCGACTTCGAGGTCGACGAGCCGCTGGAGGGACGGCGGATATTCGTCGAGGCGCTCACCGTCACCGGCGACCGCGCGGCCGTCACCCTGCGGGCCGCCACCGCCCTGGACATCCGGGTGCGGGCCTTCGGCGGTCCGCAGGGGAACTGGCTGCGCTTCTGGGGCTCGGCAACCCTGGCCGAGGGGGAGCGCATCGACTACTCGCTCCCCCTCCACGGCCCGGCGCCGTCCTTCACGGTGTCCTGGGTGGACACCCTCGGCCAGGCCGGGGCGCTGACCGTCAAGGAAGCGCAGCTTCCCTATCCCTTGCCAATCGTGGAGGGGGAGTTGTGCGACCTGCGTATGACTTCCCTGGGCTGGACGCCCGAAGCGGTCACCGGCGTCGTCGAGTCCGAGTGCGTGACGCACACCGAGCACCCGGTGGAACTCCAGACCGTGGCCGGCCACGAGAGCGTCACCGAGACGGCGCTCTTGGACGCCCACGTCACGGCCATCACGGGTACCGTCGCCGCCGCGACCGGCGCGTCCCAGGCAAGCGTCTCGCTCGTCCCCGACGGCGAGACGCGTTTCAGCCTCAGCGTGCCTACCGGCGCGGCGGTTCACGCCGTGACCGTGGACGTGAGCATGGAGGCATCCCTGAGCATCCCCATGCCCCCGCTGACACAGCTCACCCACCACCCGGAGCGGGTCGAACAGGTCACCAGGACCGTGCACCTCCATCGCCCGGGGGACAGCGACTCCGACAGTGAGACGGCGACCGCCGCCTGCGAGGACGGCTCCACCGCGACCGCCACCGCGACGGCGTACGCCTACGTCCCCAGCGCCACCATCGCCAAGCAGGTGACGGTGGACGTCCTGCACAAGGAGCACGTCAAGGCCGAGACGGTGGAGCGGTCGCCCATCACGAGGATCAGGGGCGAAACGATGTCTCTGGCGTCCGCCATTGGCAGCGACGACCCCTTCGAGGCGCTGGTCCTGCCCGAGCCCGAGCCGGTCGACCCGCCCGCCGAGCAGGAGCCCGCCGCCGGCCTGCGCCAGTGGTTCGACCTGCTGGGATGGGAGTGGCCCTGGTGAGGCCCGCGATTGCCGTCACCCTGCTGGCCGGGGCTGCGCTGGCGACGACCGGCGCAGCCCCGGCGGAGGAGCAGGAGATGCTCCGCCAGTTCGACCGGGCGCTCACCGCGATGGCCTACGCCGCCGCCGGGCTGTGCCTCTTCGCCATCGTCTGGGCCGGGTTCGTCCTGATGGCCGAGGGCGGCGAGGAGCGCGGCGGGGGCAGGGCCAAGGCCGCCGTCGTCATGGCGGTGGTGGGCCTCGTCCTCGTGCTCTCGGCCAAGGGCGTGGCCGCGCTGCTGAGGAACGGCCTGGTGGACTTCCCAACCCCCTAGAGAAAAGGAACCGAGCGAATTGAAGAAACTGATTGAACGAATCACGAGACGCGGAGGAGAGACGCCGCCAAGCGAGTCCGCCGCTCCGCAGGAGATGCCGGAGGGCGGACTCCCCACGGAGCCGGCGTCTGGCGCAGCCAAAGAGACCGCGCCCAAGCTCCCGCCGGAGCCGCCGCTGTTCTTCATGCTGTCGCATCTCGAAGAGGACGGGCCGGTGCGCCTGGACGGGGTGAAGCTCGGCGTCTGCGAGGTGATGGGCCTCGAAATAGACGAGCCGAAGCTCGGGGCCTTCGCCGGGGCGCTCAACGCCCTGGACTTCCCGGCCCAGCTGCTCATCAGGCAGCACCCGCCGCGATTGGAACGGATGCGGGAGAAGCTGCAAGAGGCCCAGCCGGAGGACCTGCCCCCTCAGACGAAGGCGGCCGCCGAGTCCCTGGGGCGTCTGCTCACCGACCTTGAGACGCGGGACGGCATCCTCGACCGGCGCTTCTACGCCGTGTGCGAGTTCGCCCGCGGCGACGACCTGCGAGGCCTGCTCTCCAGGGGCGGGCTGTCCGTCCACGCCCTGAGGGGCCGCCAGCTTCGGATGTTCTTCGTATCGGCCGCCCTGGGCGGCTCCCCCGCAGAGTTCGACGAGGACGCCCCCGTCGAGGTGGAGGTGGGCCGGCGCGACGTGCGCATCGGCCACCGCCTTGCGCGCTCCCTCCACCTGGGTAAGTGGCCCCGCTCGCTGGCCCCCGGCTTCCTCCAGGGGCTGATGGCAGCCGGAGCGCCGATGGACCTGTCCGTCCACGTCGGCCCGATACCGGCGGAGCAGGCGGCCAGGACGCTGGAGTGGCAGAAGGTGCGCTTCGAGTCGGCCCAGTCCCTCTCCTTCAAGCGGGGCCGCACCATGTCCCCGGAGGCGGAGATCGCCCTGGAGGACGTGACCCGGCTCAGGGACGAGGTGCAGCGGGGCAGGGAGCGGCTCTTCCACGCCTCCCTCTCCGTGACCCTTCACGCGAAGGACGAGGCTTCCCTGAAGGAGATGACCCAGCGGGCCAAGGCCCACTTCGCCGCAACGCTCGGCAAGCTCGACGCCCTAGCCTTCCGGCAGCGCGAGGGCCTGTTGTCCACGCTCCCACTGGCCCTGAACGCCGTGGCCGAGTGGCGCAGCCTGGACACCTCCAGCATCGCCCGCCTCTTCCCCTTCTCGCCGCCCGACCTGGACACCCGGAGCGGCACCCTCTACGGCATCGACATGCGGGCCTGCGCCCCGGTGGTCTACGACCCCTGGGACGGGACGCACCTGAACGCCAACACCGCCGTCCTCGCACGGTCGGGCAGCGGCAAGAGCTTCGCCACCAAGCTGGGCGTGCTGCGCGGCATCACGCGCGGCATCACCGCCTACGTCATCGACCCCGAGGGCGAGTACGCGGACATGGCCCGCGCAGCCGGAGGGCGGGTGCTGTCCCCCGGCGTCCCCGGCCAAGGCATGAACCCCTTTGTGATCGACAAGGGAGACTCCGAAGAGATGCTCCAGCGCATCGGCAGTCTCAGAAGGCTGATCGAGGTGATGGTGGGAGAGAGTCTCGGGGCGGAGCGCCGCGCCTCCCTCGACCACGCCCTGGCGGGCTACTACGCCAAGCCCCGCGAGCGCACCGGCTTCCGCGACTTCTACAAGTACCTTCAGGAAGACGAGTCCGGAGACCCCGGTCTCGCAAGGCTGCTGCGGCCCTTCGCCACGGGCAGCCTGCGCCACCTGCTCTCCGACGAGGGCGACGACCTGCTGGGCAACGAGGCCCTGGTCACGGTCTTCGACCTGCGGCTGCTGGAGCCGGAGCTGCGGCCCGCAGCCGCGATGGTCTGCACCGAGACGGTGTGGGCGGCAGCCGCCCAGGACCCCAAGCCCCGGCTGCTTGTCGTGGACGAGGTATGGAGCATCATGCAGCACCCCGAGGGGGCGGCCTTCATGGTGTCGATGGCGAAGCGCGCCAGGAAGCACCGGCTGGGGTTGCAGTTCATCACCCAGGACGTCCAGGACCTATTGAGTGAGGACACCTCCCGCACCATCACCGGCCACTCCGGTCGCGCCCTGCTCCAGAACGCCGCCTTCAAGCTGCTGCTCCAGCAGGACGCCGCCGCCATCAGGACCGTCGGCGACGCCTTCGACCTGCCCGAAGACCTCCAACGCTGGCTCCTGTCGTGCCCCAGGGGAGACGGGTTGCTGCTGTCGAAGGGCAACCGCTTCCCCGTCCGCATCGAGGCCACCCCGGAGGAGACGAAGGTCATCGAGTGGACGCCCGGACGCCATTAGAGAAAGGACTATACCGATGAAGCTGAACCCGAAGAACCTGTTGTTCGGAGACGACACCGAGAAGAAGCCCGTCCTGCTGACGGTGACGCCGCCCCGCGCCGGGGAGCGCACCCTGTTGGGCGTGGAGAACATGCTCGGCTCCATCGCGGTGCCGGAGCCCTTCTCCCTGGAGCTGGCGGGGGACATGGACGGCGTCACCCTGATGGCCCGCTGCCTTGACGACGAGGTGGTGCGCGGCCAGCTCTCCGCCCACTATCCCCAGGCCCGCATCCGGAGGCTGGACCCGGACGACGACCCCCTGCGCATGGGCGAGGGCGAGCAGGCGTGGAGCATGACCCTGCGGGCAGACGGCCCCGAGTACGTGCCCCTGAGGACCTTCAGGGACGACGACCTGCTCGATCCCGGCTCAGACCCCCTCATCGCCCTCATGGGCGCTCTCTCCAACATCAACAAGGGTGAGCGCATCGTGGCGCGGCTGCTGCTGCGCTCCCTCGGCCCCGACTGGTCGCAGGGACACCTGGACAAGGCCCACAAGCTGCCCGGCATGGAGCCGCGGGAGCCCGCCTACACCTTCCAGACCAAACCTCTACAGATGGACGGCATCACGATGGCCGTCCTCGGCCTGGGCGCGCTTGCGGCCCTGAAGGGCTACCTGTGGGTCCAGGACGGCGAGATATGGAAGGCGGCCCTCCTGGGCGTCGGCACGGCCCTGGGGATGGCCGCAGGCGGCTGGGCATGGCACCGCTGGAAGAAGGCCCGGTCCCGCGTCGAAGACCCCCTGCTCATCAGGGAGAAGGTGTCACGCATCGCCTTCGACGCCGAGCTTCAGATCACGGCCATACTGCCCGCCGGGACGAGACCCCAGCGCGCCGGCGAGCTCCTGGGGCCGGTGGCCGCCGCCTACCGCCATTTCGACAACCCCGCCGGGGCGCGCTTCAAGGTCGGCAAAGTCCGGCCAACCGCGCCGGACCCGGAGGTGCTGCACCCGCCAGGCCCCGGCCTGTTCGGCGGGCGCAGCGTCCTGGGCGTCCGCGAGATCGCCTGCCTGTGGCACCCGCCCGGCGCCGGAGACGAGACGCCCCTGGTGGAGCGGTCCGGCGCGAGGGCGCTCCTGCCGTTCGCCAAGGGCGTCAGGGGCGGCGCGCTGGTGGGGGACACCACGGCCGGCAAGCCACGTCCCATCCGCTTCCCCGAGGACCTGCTCAGGCGGCACCACCTCTACGTGGCGAGGACCCGCATGGGCAAGTCCACCCTCATGCACCACCTCGTCACGCACAAGATGAGGGAGAAGGCCGAGGGCAGGGACGGAGACGCCATCGTCGTCGTCGATCCCCACGCGGACCTGGTGGCAGGGCTGCTCGAACATGTGCCGGAGTCCCTCATAGACCGGGTGCGGCTCATCGACCTGGCCGACCAGCGGAGGGCGCCCGGCATCAACCTGCTCGACACCCGCATCTTCGCCGACCGCGACCGCACCGCCGACTCGGTGGTGCGCGTGGCCAAGGGCCTCTGGGAGCAGTGGGGGCCCAGGATGCAGTCCATCCTCGAACAGACCGTCAAGACGCTTCACGAGGCCAACGAGCACCCCGAGACGGACGAGGGCAGCCAGCACAACATCCTCGACGGGCTGAAGCTCCTCTCCGACAGGAAGTTCCGGGACGGCGTGCTCAAGAGGATTGAGGACCCGTACCTCCTTGAATGGTGGGCCAGGGACTTCGGAAGCTGGCACCAGCAGTACCGCGCCGAGGCCCTCGCCCCCGTGCAGACCCGCCTCTCCTACTACGCATCCTCCAAGCGGGCGCGGGCCATCCTCGGCCAGCGCCGCTCCACCATCGACCTGCGCGACACCATCCTCAACGGCGGCATCCTGCTGGTGTCCACCGCCCAGGGAGCCGTCGGGAGGGACGTGTCCGCCCTGGTGGGAGCGTCGCTCCTCAACCTGGTCGATTCGGTGATACGAGAGCAGGAGAGCGTCTCACTCGGCCAGCGGCGCGGCGCGCTGGTCGTCGTGGACGAGATGCAGTCGATGCCCGGCGTGGACTACGAGTCGATGCTCTCGGAGCTGGGCAAGTACGGGGCGTCGTTCGTGCTCGCAACCCAGAGCCTCGCGAAGCTCGACGACCTCTCTCGCACCATGCGGGACACCCTGCTCGCCAACGTCGGATGCCTGGCCGTCTTCCAGGTGGCCGGGAACGACGCAAGGCAGCTGGTGTGGGAGCTGGGCAAGGAGCGGGTGACCGAGGACGACATCACGTCGCTGCCGGTCCACCACTGCTACGTCAGGGCCACCGTGGGCAAAGAGCGGATGCCCGCCTTCTCGATGATGGTCAGAAAGCCGGAGGACGGAGACCCCGCCGTCGCCGCGCAGATCCGCAGCGCTGCCTCCGCATACACCCTGACGGCCCAGGACCTGGAGGACGCCGGGGCCGCCGCCCAGAAGAAGGTCCGGGACTTCAAGGACCGCGCAGCCAACCTGGAGAAGGACGGCGAGGAGACGGAAGACAAGGCCGCCAGTAAGGACGCGGCGGAAGAGGAGGCCGAGCAGTGAGAACTGAAGGATGTGAAGCCCAGACCCTCCGAGCCCTGGCGGGAATGCCATTCCTCGACCGGACGGAGATGGTGGCCGTCACCGGCTGGTCGAAGGCCGCGGTCCACGAGGCCGTCGACAGGCTGGACTCCGGCGGCTTCTGCGCCGCCGTGCCCCACGCCACCACCCTCTTTCCCTCATCGACCCAGAGGTTCCACCTCACCGCCGCCGGGCTCCGGCGGCTGGCCGAGGAGGAGGAGACCTCCCTGGACGAGCTCGTACGCGGCCACCCCGTATCCGCCGAGTGGCGGCGCAACCTGATGGGGCGGCTCGACTCCCTCGCCGCGATCTACCGGCTGGCGGTCGCCGTCTCCGGCGTCGCATACCCCATACGGTTCCGGTGGTACAGGGCCTCGACCCTGGACGCCGCCATCGAGCTTCCCGGCGGCCGCACCGTCGGCATCGTCAGGCAGGGGCTCACCGCCGACAGGACCGGCTTTTCCAACCGGATGTGGAGGCTGCGCCAGGGGCCGCTCCCCGGAGCCGTGCTCGTGCTGATGGCCGACGACGTGCGGCTCAGGCACGTCCGCAGGACGCTGGCCGGCGCCCCCGTTCCCTTCTATCTCGCCCTCGAGCGCGAGGCGGTCGCGGCGTCGCCGGACGATCCGGTGTGGAGCCCGCCCGCGGTCAGCGCCTCCGTCGAGCTGCGCTCGGTCCTCGACCGGATAGAGAAGGGAAGCCTCCTTCCCGAGGAGGACGAGCCCCGGATGGTCTCGGTCCCAGCCGACCTCTCCGTCGAGGGTCCGGGGTGGAAGGTCCCCGACTATCTGCTGCCCGCCACCCTCAAGCCCGCCGAGAAGCGCGCCCTCGACCTCATCTCCGACTGGCCCTGGATCACCCTGACGGACCTGGCCGGAATGTTGGCCGTCTCGGTCCCCAGGGCCTCCCAGCTGGTGACCCCCCTCGAAGGGTTCCGCCTCGTCACCCGGCCCATCGCCGGGAGCGGGCGCATGGCCCTCACCGACCGGGCCCTGGCGCTCCTGGCCCGCAGGGACCGGACGTCCGTGGCCGTCGCGAAGAAGCGGTGGAGCGCCGCTCCCCTGTTCCCCGGCACCCCGTTCGTCTGGGACAACGTGACGGGCGCGAGGAGCCGACAGCTGCTCAGGAACGTCGAGCACACCGCAGCCGTCCACTCCTTCCTTGCAGCCATGACCGTGCAGGCGGGCCTCCTTGAGTGGGAGGTCTCCCAGGTAGACCCGCCCCGCAGGGCCTCACGACACTTCAAGCACGGCGAGGGGATGCGCTCGGTCAACCCCGACGCCTTCGGCGTCCTCACAAAGGGCGAGACCGCATGGCCCTTCCTGCTGGAGTGGGAGCGGAGGGCCGTGCGGCCGTCGACCATGTCGGAGCGCCTCGCCCCCTATCTGCGCTACTTCTCCTCTCACCGGCCCACCGACGACCACGGCACGCGGCCCTCCGTCCTCATCGTCTTCGACGACGAGATCGTCCAGACCCACTTCCTGCGCCTGGCGCGGGACGAGATGCAGGCGAAGGGCGTGACGGTGCCCCTGTGGGTCTCCCACAGGGCCGCCATCGAGCAGATGGGGCCGCTGGGACGCGCATGGCGCGCACCCGGCGACTGGCAGTCCCCCCAGGCCATGCCGCCGCAATGACCAACTACTGACATCGGGGAAGCGGCGCGAGGGTTCGCGCTCCCTTCCCCCAGAGGAGACGAAGAGCCATGCGTTCGCAAGACGACCACAACAAGAAGAAAGGCCCCCGGAGGCGTGGTGGACGGACCGTTGTCCGGCTCAACACGGCGGCCCTATGGGAACGGCTCACGTTGCTGAACCGCTCCCAGAACTGGCTCGCCAGGGAGGTCGGGGTAAGCCCCGGCTACATCTCGATGCTGGTCAACGCGGGGCGCACACCCTCCGGTCGCATTCGCCGCCGGATGCTCAGGGCCCTGGGTTTCGACGACTTCGACCAACTCTTCACTATGGAGGATAGAGATGACGAACCATAACGATTCGTCCCGTTTCGACGGGACCACGGAACAGACCTTCGACGAGGAACAGGACCTGGCCCTCCAGGCCGCCGTGCTGGCGGAGGACTTCCCCAAGCGCCTCGAAAGGCTGCACGAGGTCAGCGGCCTCACGTGGGCCGCCTTCGCCAGGGCCATCGGCGTGGACCCCAAGCTGGTCCACCGGTGGCGCAACGGCGTCGAGCCCCGCGGCTGGGCCATGCACGCCCTCTTCCGCTTCGCGGCTCGGATGCCCGGAGGCATGGCGATCCTCGTCACCGAGAGCTTCCAGATGAGCTTCTTCAAGGAGCACAGCTAGACAAGCGGCCCCGCCGGGCGCAGGCGCAACGGCGGCACGGCGGGGCCTGAGACGGCTGGATGCCGCCGGCGCTCGCCCATTCCGTCGGCTCCGGCGGTCCAGCCGCAATCCCGTGTCGAGAGGCCAGCGGCCCACCAGACGCCGCTGCGACTACGCAATATGAAAGATACCACCGGAAAGAATGAACAGAACGGACGGCGGAAGCCCCGCAGGGACGCCTTTGAGATAGGCGTCATCAGGGTCTCTTCCAGACCCGCACCCGATGCCCGGGACCGCTTGCGCCGCATCATCACCCTGATGATCAAGCACGCCGCCAGGGACAGGCAGGCCGCGCACGGCGAGGACACTCCCCCGAGCGACCCGCAAGCTGATGACACCACCGAGGCGGAGGCATGATGAAGCCCGAACCGTCTCTTACCGTCATCAGCCTGGGCGGGGGCGTCCAGTCCTCCGTCATGGCGCTCATGGCAAATGAGGGGGCGTTCGACCGCATCCCCGACTGCGCCATCTTCGCCGACACCCGTTGGGAGCCGCCCAGCATCTACGAGCACCTGGCGTGGCTCAGAGACCGGCTGAGCTTCCCCCTGTACGTCGTGGACAACGGACGCAGCCTCCGCGAGGACGTGAAGGCCCTCACCAACCACTCGGGCTCACGAAACTACGTGGATATCCCCGTCTACCTGAAGGGACGCGACGGGGAGGGCGACGGCATCGGCAGGCGCCAGTGCACTGACAACTACAAGATCAGGCCCATCCGCCGAAGGATACGCGAGTTGCTGGGTCTGAAACCCCGGCAGCGTGTCCCCTCCGGGACCACCGTCGAGCTGTGGCTGGGCATCTCCACCGACGAGGCCATACGCATGAGGGCCTCCCGCGACAAGTGGATGACGAACCGCTACCCTCTCATCGAGGCGGGGATGTCCCGCAGCGACTGCCTGAACTGGTGGAAGGAGCGTTACGACAGGCCCCTGGAACGCTCGGCCTGCGTCGCCTGCCCCTTCCAGTCCCGCCACAGATGGGTCGAGACGAAGCGCAGAGCCTGCCCCCGACCTGATCGGGGGTGGCCGGAGCTGTTCGCCGAGGCGGTGGAGATCGACGCCGGGTTGCGCGACGGGCTGGCCCTGGACAAGACGCCGTACCTGCACTCCCTGCGGATGCCTCTGGCCGAGGCGGTCGCCTTAGATGAGGCGGGCCTGGGAGATGACGGACAGCGAGACGGGTTTGGGAACGAGTGCGAGGGACACTGCGGAGTGTGAGGTGGGTATGAAGACGAACGACAGAGGTCTGGGCAACCCACAGCTGCGCGGGCTATCACCGGCATCGAGCGTTGACAGCCGCCGCCGCTCGTGGTATGTTTTTGACACCACCCCTATCGATTCGACGGTAGGGTCGAGACCGCCCTCCGGGGCGGTCTCTGTCTTTGTATGGGAGTAGCGATTGATCACCAACCTCTACATCGACGGCTTCAATCTCTACTACCGCGCCCTGAAGGACACGCCCTACAGGTGGCTTGACCTGCGGAGGCTGGCCGAGACGCTCTTTCCCCAGGACTCGATCAACCGGGTCTCCTACTTCACCGCGCGGCTCGACGTGCGCCCCAGCAACCCCGGTCAAGCCCAGCGTCAGCTCATCTACCTGAGAGCCCTGGCGACCCTGCCGGGCTTCGACGCGTACTACGGCGTGTTCCGGTCCGGCGTCAAGCGGCGTCCGCTGGCAGAGCCTGTGACGGGGCTGCCGTCTTACGTCCTGGTGAGGGACTCGGAGGAGAAGGGGTCGGATGTGAACCTCGCCACGCGTCTCCTGGTCGATGGGTTCAACGGGGAGTACGAGCAGGCGGTCGTCGTGTCCAATGACGCGGACTTTGCGGGGGCGATGCGCTACGTTCGGGACGACCTGGGCCTTCGCGTCACCCTTGTCAATCCAGACCCCAGGAACAGCAGTCCGAGGGAGCTGGCGGACGCCGCGACCTACGTCAAGCGCCTGTGGAAGAGCCACCTGAGACGGAGCCTGTTCCCCGACACGCTGACTGACGGGATCGGAACTATAACCAAGCCGGCCGGGTGGTAGAGAATGACTGACCTACTGGCGGGTGACGCGCTTTGACGCTGGCCCCCAAATCGCGGTATCATGGGAGCGAAAGTTGGCCCGGCGATGCAGCAAACACCCCGGGCCGTGGCGCCACCTGTTGAGTCCAGGTGATGCAGTAGCATTGTACTACTCGCAGACCCGCTCCCAACAGGAGGCGGGTCTTTTTGATTTCAGGGAGTCGGAAAGGAGGCAGCAATGGCGAGAATCACCGATAGAAAGACGGAGGCGAACCGGGCGGCCATCTATGCCCGCGTGTCGGACAAGAGCCAGGACGGGGAGGACAAGACCTCCATCTCCGAGCAGACAGGCGACATGGAAGCCTTCTGCGAGAGCAAAGGGCTGACCATCACCGCCCGCTACCAAGAGGTGGGCAGGGGCTGGTCGAAGAAGCGACCCGAGTTCCAGCGGATGCTGGCAGACGCCAGAAGCGGACGCTTCGATACCATCGTGTGCTGGAAGTCCGACCGCCTCAGCAGAGGCATGTACCCCGCCGCCGCACTCATGGAGGTCGTCGAGGCCCACCAGATTCGGCTGGAAGCCGTGTTGGACGCCATCGACATGAAGACCTTCGGACTCATGGCGGCCATCGGCAAGATAGAGTTGGACAACTTCCGGGAGCGGTCCACCATGGGCAAGCGGGGGACTGCCAAGCAGGGACGGGCGCCTACGGGCCGCCTCCCCTACGGTTACCGCATCGGAGACGACGGCAGGCCCGAGGTGGTTGAGGAGCAGGCGGAGGTCGTTCGACGCATCTTCCGCATGTACGTCGATGAGGGGATGAGGGCCTACTCCATTGCCGTGCGGCTGACCGACGAGGGAGTCCCCACCCAGACCGGCAAGCTGATGTGGCTTCAGTCCCGCGTACACCACATCCTGGGGAATGCCACCTACGTGGGCACCTGGGTCTACGGAAAGTACCGCCATGTCGCCACCGAGGACGGCATGAAGGTCTACGACCAGCCGAGAGACACCTGGATTGAGATTCCGGTCCCGCAGGTGATCGACGATAAGACCTGGGAACGGGCGCAGAAGTTGAAGAAGCAGCGGAGCACGAAGGCCAAGAGGAACACGAAGGTGCTCTACCTGTTGCAGCACCTGCTGAAATGCGGCGAGTGCGGCCGCAACTTCCACACGAGGGCCTCTTGGACAACCACCAGCGTTCGCAAAGGCAAGGCTTACACCTACGACCTGACCGCCCCCCGCCGCTACTACATGTGCAACGGGATGCAGGGTATGCGCCTGCGCTGCCGAGAGAAGCCTTACATCCGGGCGGAGCAGTTGGAGGGGCCGATATGGAGCGAGGTGAAGCGGGTACTCCAGAACCCCGACCTGATCGTCGCCGGTATCGCCACCCTCGACTCTCAGGAGGGCGGCGGAATGGAGGAGGAGATCGCCCAAGCCGAGCGAGACCTGCGAAGCATCCAGATGGAAGAGGACCGCGCTATCAGACTGTTCGTGTCGGGAAAGATCACCGAGGCCCAACTCGACCTCCAGCGCAAGTTCATCACCGAGCGGCTTGAGAGCGCCAGGGCGAAGCTGGACGATTACCGTGCTCAGGAGGCGAGTGGAACTGAGAAGCGGCGACTGATGGAGGAGGTCCTAGCCTGGGTGAGAAAGTTCGGCCAGGGCCTGGACGACTTGACCCCCGAGGAGCGTCACGATTATCTCCAGATGATTGTGGAACAGGTCATCATCGACAGGGACAACAACGTGGACATCACGCTGGCTATACCCATCGACGATGATTCCTCAGACCCTGCTTCTCCTGACCCTGAGTCCCCTCAGCCTGAGTGCGTGTCAATTGGTTCACAAGAACCTTCACCTTGAGGTTCACGCTGGAGGTATAGGAATAGGAGCCTCCTCGATAGCCCTTGCAGTCTGCGGAGAACTCTCGGCTCACTCATAGCCTGGACCCCGCAAGAAGTGCAATCCATCCTGTGGCTGCCGGACACGTGGACGGGTCTGCCGTTTTGCAGGCAGCACGCGGGGACGATGGCATGGCTGGCTTTGCAAACCCAGCTATGGTCTATGGCGTAACCGGATCGTAGCTGCCGTCCGGTAGTATAACTGGCAATGCGTATCGAGGGTTGGTCAGCAGGTCATAGATATCCGGGGCTTTCGATTTGAGCTGCTCGGCAGTGCAGGCCGCCCATTCCCTTGAAATATCTCTACACCGCTGAGCGTCGCTTTGGGCGCCCATGATCGTCGTAAGCGCCCAGTAGAAGTATTCGCTTGTCATACAAGCGTAGTCGCAGGTTGGATCAAGGTAGGTGTACCACGCGCCCGCCGGATACTCTCCACCCGGAGGGAGGGCGCATGGGCCATTCCCGTCGTCCTCGCAATCGGCGGCTTGACGCTCCTCAAAGTGCCCGCCCCTGGCGTTATCCATGTATGCAGCTATAGCTGAAGCCGCTTCCTCGCCAAATACGTCTGGGTAGGCGTGCGCATAGCCAACCGAACTTATCAGGTGCAGGATCTCCTCCAGGCTGGCGTCGAACCCGTATTCAGGATTGGTTTCCGACCCGTATAGACCCTGCACACGGACCTGGCCTTTCTCCACCATCTCCCGGAACCTGCTGGGCGCTTGCTCGTACAGAGACTGCACCTCGGCTTCCGTCTCAGTCATGAGGAGCGAGGCGCGGGCGCGAGTCATTGCGCTGACGACAGCGGGGTTGTCCGGCTCTCCGTCTCCGTTATTGTCCAGGTACTGCGCCATCACGTTTGACGCATGGATCACCTTGGCGTCAGGCGTGCTGGCGGTGGCGAATATGTTGACGCCGAATACATTTGCATACTTCGGGAATACGCCGGAGAGGAACTGCCAATGGGCGGGGATCTCCTGGAGGTCTGTGTTCGCTCTCGACGACATGTCGGACGACGCCGTTGCCGCTGCGTTCCCAATGGGCGCCATTGATTGAGGCGTGACAGAAGGCTCGGCGGCCGTCCCACCACAACTCGTCAGCGCCGAGAGCAGCGCTACGGACACCAGAAACAGCCAGACGGACTTAGTAAGACGCATCCAATCGCGCCTGTCTGTCATGTTGCTGCGATTCCGCGGTCGCGTCCGTGCTAGTCGGGATTCCACGCATTATGTGCAGGAGCAAGTGCCACTGATACGGGTACAGCGGCAGGGATGCAACCAGCGCCGCGACGGCCAGGAGGCCGTAGGCCAGCAACTCGTTTCTGTGGAAGTATCGCATGGTCACTCCTCCTCAGTGAACGCAACATCCTCACAGGTCATGCAGACTGTGCAGTTACACAAGACCAAGAACTTCCGTGCCGCGGGCCGGGCTGGCTCTGTAGGTAAGAGTTTGACCCTGAGCGTTCACGACACGGCCCAGCCTTCGGACAAGACTTCGGCCTGCTCCAGGATGGTCACAGTCGCCTTCTCCTGCTTGTCCGGCGGGTAGCCGTGCCTGCGCAGGATGTGGCGAACCAAAACGCGGAGTTGGGCGCGGACATTCTCCCGCAGCGTCCAGTCGATGGTAACGCTGTTTCTGACCGTCTGCACCAATTCCCGGGCGATGTCCCGCAACGTCCCGTCGCCCAGCACAGCCACCGCGCTGTCGTTGGTTTCAAGCGCATCGTAGAAGGCCAGTTCGTCCTCGGACAGCCCCAGCCGCTCGCCGCGGGCGTTGGCCTCTCGCATGTGCCTGGCAAGCTCGATCAACTCCTCGATGACCTGCGCGGCCTCTACCCCCCGGTTCTGGTAGCGCCGCAGGGTCTGCTCCAGCATCTCAGTGAAGGAGCGCGCCTGCACCACGTTCTTGCGATGGCGGATATGCAACTCCCCCTTGAGCAGCTTCTGGAGCAACTCTACGGCGAGGTTGCGGTGGGGCATCCCCTGCACCTCGGCGAGGAACTCGTCGGACAACACGGAGATGTTCGGCTTGTCCAGCCCCGCGGCGGCGAAGATGTCCAACACACCCTCCGAGGCCACCGCCCGGGAGATGATTTGCCGCACGGCGTGGTCGACCTCCTCCTCGGGCCGCGCCTCGCCAGGGGCGCGCTTCATCAGCTGGGCCCGTACTGCCTGGAAGAAGCCCACGTCGTCCCGGATACGCAGGGTCTCCTCGTGAGGCGTGGCCAGCGCGAAGGCTTGAGTGAGATCCCGCACCGCGTTCAGACAGCGGTCCTTGCCGTTTTCCTGTGCCAGGACGTGTTCCTGCGCAGCGGGCAGCAGTCCCAAGCGTTCTTGCGGCGTACCGCTCCCCCACTTCAACCAATCGAGCCCGTGGAACAGGGCGCAGCAGACCTCGTGCTTTTCCAGCATGACCGCCACTGCCTCTTCCTTATCGGGCGCTGTTTGCCCCTTGCCGCCGCTCTCCGTGTAGTTCACCGTGGCTTCCCTGAGGTCCTGGGCTAGGCCTAAATAGTCCACCACCAGCCCGCCCGGCTTGTCCCTGAACACACGGTTGACCCTGGCGATGGCCTGCATCAGCCCGTGCCCTCGCATCGGCTTGTCCACATACATGGTGTGCAGGCTGGGGGCGTCGAAGCCCGTGAGCCACATGTCACGCACCAGAACGATGCGAAACGGATCGTCGGCGTTGCGGAATCGTTTGGCCAGCGCCTCCCGCCGAGGCTTGTTCCGGACGTGGGGCTGCCAATCGAGCGGGTCGGAGGCGGAGCCGGTCATGATGACCTTGACGCTGCCCTGAGCGTCGTCCTCGTGGCGCCAATCCGGGCGCAGTCGCGCCAGCTCCCGGTAGAGGTCGATGCAGATGCGCCGGCTCATGCAGACCACCATCGCCTTGCCGTCGAGGGCCTCCAGCCGTTGCTCGAAGTGGGCCACGATGTCCTCGGCGACCAGCTTGACCCGCTTCTCCGCTCCGACGATGGCTTCCAGTTGCGCCCACTTGGTCTTGAGCTTCTCCTTGCGCTCCACTTCCTCGCCCTCGGTGGCCTCCTCGAAGTCCGGGTCTATGGCGGGCCGCTCGGCCTCGTCCAGGGCCAGCTTGGCCAGGCGGCTCTCGTAGTAGATGGGCACCGTGGCCCCATCCTCCACGGCGCGTTGGATGTCGTAGATGCTGATGTAGTCTCCAAACACTGCTCGCGTGTTGGCGTCCTGGAGCTCGACGGGCGTCCCGGTGAAGCCGACGAACGAGGCGTTGGGCAGGGCGTCCCGCATGTGGCGGGCGTAGCCGTCGATGAAGTCGTACTGGCTGCGGTGGGCCTCGTCGGCGATGACCACGATGTTGCGCCTCTCCGATAGCGTGGGGTGGGTGTCGCCCTTCTCCTCCGGGAAGAACTTCTGGATCGTGGTGAAGACAACGCCGCCAACATTCACCGAGAGCTTGCTTCGCAGATCGGCCCGGCTCTCCGCCTGGGTCGGTGGCTGGCGGAGCAGGTCATGGCAGCGCGAGAAGGTGCCGAAGAGCTGGTCGTCGAGGTCGTTGCGGTCGGTGAGGACGACGATGGTGGGATTGGCCATGGCAGGCTCGCGGACGATGGCCCCGGCGTAGAAGGCCATGGTCAAGCTCTTGCCGGAGCCCTGCGTGTGCCAGACCACGCCGATGCGCCTATCGCCGGGATCCCCGCCGGGTTTGCGGCCCGACTCGTAGCGGCCACCCTCCTCGGCAACGCGCCGGCCCGCCGCCTGGAGCTCTGCCGCGCGCAGCGTCTCGGTCACGGCCACCCGGACGGCGTGAAGCTGGTGATAGCCGACCATCTTCTTGGCCAGCGCTCCGCTGCCGTCGTCTTCAAACACAATGAAGTCCCGGACGAGCGCGAGATAGCGGCTTGGCCTGAAGACCCCTTCCAGCATCACCTCTAGCTCTGTCATGCGAGGATCGGCCAGGGCCTCACCAGTGATGGTGCGCCAGGGTTTGAACCACTCCCGGCCTGCGGTCAACGTGCCAATGCGAGCCCCGGTCCCGTCAGAGACCACGAGGGCCTCGTTCATGGAGAACAGCGACGGCAGCTCCGCCTTGTAGGTCTGGAGCTGCTGCCATGCCGTCCAGATGGTGGCGTCCTCATCGGCAGGGTTCTTCAACTCAACGATGCCGATGGGCAGCCCGTTGACGAACAGGACCACGTCCGGCCTGCGCGTGTTCCGGTTCTCCGTGACGGTGAACTGGTTGACCGCCATCCAGTCGTTGGCCGAAGGGTCGTCGAAATCGATGACACGCGCCTGCGCTCCGGCGATGCGTCCGTCACCGGCGCGATACTCCACCGTGACGCCGTTCACCAGCATCCGATGGAACTCACGGTTGCGAGCTTCCAGCGTTGCGCCTTCGGGGCGGGTGAGCCTGCGGAAGGCGTCCTCCAGCGCCTCGGACGGAAGGCCCGGATTCAGCAGGGCCAGCGCGTCCCGCAACCGACGCTCCAGCACGACCTGCCCGTAGTCGACACGCTCCCCATTGGGTGCGCCGGGCGCGATGTCCGGCCCGTGGGCCACCCGCCAGCCGAGGCCCTCCAGCCAAGCCAGGGCAGCCTGCTCGACGTCGGCTTCGGTGAGCGTGGTCATGGGGAGCCCCAAGGGTTCACGGTTTCGATGTCCAAGCCGTCGAAATCGGTAACGTTTCGGGTTGCAACCACCAAGTTATTGGCCTTTGCCGTTCCTGCAATGAGTGCATCTCCCAGATGCAACACCCTGCCTTCTCGGTGCGTACGCGCCTGAAACGTGGCTGCCCACACGACCTCCGGAGTCTCGACGGGCAACACGCGCTGATCAAAGTCCTCCAACAGGTTGGTCAGCCAGGCTCTCAACTCGTCGAGGCGGCGGCCTTCCGGGAGGAGCTGCACACCCAATTCAAGCTCTTCGATGACTATGGCTGATAGCCACACATCATCGTGAGCGTCCAGAAAGTTGATGACGCCTGGGTGCGGGCTTTGTTTTATCAGTTCTGAGACCACGTTGGTGTCAAGCAGGTATCCGCTCATTCGGCTGCGTCGGAGGTGAACGGTATCCGGCGTCCGCTTTCGCGGCGGCTCGGGATATAAAGCTCAACCCCTCGTGGAGTATTCTCAACCAGCCACTTGCCGAGGGACTTGCGCTCCGGCGTGTGGGCCTGCCATACGCGCTCAGGCACCACGACAAAGGGCCTTCGCACGCCGATGCGCTGGGGCCCTTCCTCTTCGGCGAGCCGAAGAATCTCTGAAAGGCTGGCCTTGGCCTCAGCCACGGTCCAGATTCGGGAAGGCTTGGGGCTAAGCACTGTAGCGCACCCCCTCCGAAAAACGTTGTACTGGTCTATAGTAGACTATATCAGCCCATCCCGGCAAGGAGCGTTTCCCGCAGACCTTTGACCGTGGCCCAGCCCGCGCGCCACGAGCCAGCCGAGGGCGGCCTGCTCAACGTCGGCTTCGGTGAGGGTGGTCATGGATTGCCAGTTCCCAGACCCAGTTTGGGAGGAAGCTCCTCCAACTTTGTTCTGAGGTCTATCGGGAGATCAAGTTGGAGAAGCTTTTCGATGAGCTCCTTCCCATCAAGCCATATCCAATCAGGCGAATTGAAGTCTGCCAGGTGAATCAGGACTTTCGCGGTTGCCTCGGGATATTTCGACCATAGCTCGCCTTTGTTAATCTTGTAGACGGTACCATCGTGTTCCAATGGGGTCTGTGGCATCTGGATCGTGAGCTCAACAGCCTCCGGGAACACACTCTTGAAAGATGGCAACCAGCCGAGTATTGCCTCGACTTCACGGGCGTCAAGCGGCACGGGGATACCTTGCAGGCGGTTCTCCCAATAGCGCTTCAACCAACGTTCCCACCACGTGTGCTGCTCTGCATCGTTCATCGCATCAAGGATCTCACCTATGTCCCACGCGAATCGGCACCTATCCTCTACGTCAGCGTTCTCAAAGAACCTGGGGATCCATAAGTCGAGAGGATCTTTGACGTAGTAGGTCACCATGGCTGTGTAGAACCCAACGAAGTGCTGCCGTACCTTCTCTCCAACGGGGAATAGGCTCCCCATGTACGGAATTGCTTTAAGGAAGGCATCCTCCAAGGTGTTAGCCGCGTTGGGATAGAGACGTCCATATAGAAAACCGTGCCAGACAGCCTGACGGTCATCAGGCTCAGCAGTATCCTCAAACAGGGGAATCAGATGCCTGGTGGCCCAACTCTCATCAGCGGCCAAGATAAACCCGAACTGGCTGGTGAGCACTGATTTTCCGAATCTCCCAGTCAGGCTCTTATCCTGGACGATTCGTGAGAACATTGGGGAATACTCATCACCAAGAGAGTCAGGGCTGGGATCTTGCTGTTTTCGCCACAACGCGAGACTCTCCAACCAGAATTGCGTGAAGTCTCCGGCAGGATGGTTGATAGCTCGCATCAGCCAGTCGTCCTCATCGAATAGGGACTCTTTCTGATCGAGACACCCCCATAGAGCGGTGGCGATCTGGTTAGCCTTTGGTAGCAAATCAGCCGCGTAAGGCAGGTCACCATCCTTTGCAATCGCATGTAGGACGCCCGTTACGGATCGAACATGTTTCGGATAAAGCTCGGCTTTGCCCAGTCTATCGAGCACCTCTCGATGCTTACTCACGTCCAGTTCACGTGACCACGCACGCATCAAGGACGGCCAGAGGTCGGAATCCCAATGGCCCGACTCGGCTAAGGCGTCCGCCAAATCTAGTCCCCACTCAAAATTCTGAATTGACGCTTCTTCGACGGCGCAGGATAGGCCGTCGCGGTCTGGGCCGAGCGGGTGCTTTTCACGGAATGACAACAAATCGTCAACCCATTCGATTCCCGGTCGCAACAACAGTTCATCAACGCTCCAGGCGCTTTGTGGCTCCATCCAGCCCCAGCCACCCGTGCTGTAGTGCGTCAGGTCTGGATGCTCACTCGACTGAAGGTCCGGATATCGCTTCAAGATGTCTTCGAGGGACTGCTTCGCCAATTCACAGCTGGGGTCGGAGTTTTGAAGCCAATGGAGCCAATTGAAATGCTTGTAGGCGGCGTAGAGTTCCTTGTCCTCTTCCTCCTGACGTGGCCAGACATAGGCGAGGACCTCATCTATGACAACCTTTCGCTGCCCTGGGCAGGCGTCGGGGTAGGCGGCCCGCATAGCCTGAAATGTCTCATGATGAGCCGGCAAGTCATGCAGCCCGATGCTTGTCAAAAGCCAGTCGATTTTCTCGTCTGCGTTAAGATCCTTGCGCACTGACAATGCATGCACAGCCAGGCGTCGGAGAAGCGGCGCATCCGCCCCTACAAGGCGGTTGCACCAACTGGCAGCAACCGCCGGCTGCTTAGCTACCAGATATTCCAGACAATCGCGTGCGGCGTCGATCAGCACGTAAATTGCTTCAGGATACCCGTCTTGTTCGTGAGGTTCTATGGCGCTTCTGTCAGAATTTATGGGATCCCAATTTCGGGTCGCCGATTGCCAGGAACAAAGCGTGCGATGCTGCTCGATCAGGTCTTGAACAACTCCTGCGAGCAGGGGCTCGGCCACCCGCTCAAGCCTTGGTTTCAGTCCCTTCTCCCAAAGCTCGTTCAACTCGTAGTGATCGTATACCTGCGTCAACTCCGCAAACTGAGGTCTTTTACCATCCCCAAGCCCGCCGAAGCCCGGCTTCAGCACGATACGGCTCGCGGCCATAGCGCCAAAGATATCGAGGAGACTGTCCGTCAGTCCGGCTTCAACGCAACGCTCACCCAGCCAGACCAGTATAGTGCCATCTGAACGCGACGGAACCGTAGCGAGGAGCAGTGAAACCCAGCGAGCCAAAGCGTCGGCATCTAATCGCTGGTTCCTTGCCAACCCAATAGTGTGCCCCAATATATACCAAAAATAGGGGTGTACACACAGGTCATGCCGAGCAATGAGAAGGAAAAGTTCGTCGGTATGGTCGTGTGCGAATTTTTCGGCCAGCCACAATGCCAATTGTTTATCCCGTTCGCAGAGGTCTCCAGAGGCTTTGGCACCGAAGAGACTATCCAGATGTTTGCGTCGGTCGAGCCAATTGATCCATTCCTGGTGTGAAGCGGCGTCAGCAAAGAAACGAGTTCGCGTTGGATTGGATAACGCGTCGTCGATGAGGTCGATTGCCGTTTCATCAATGGGAGGAGGTTGGTTCGCGATTTCTGTTATCTCGCGTTGCCAACCCAGAATCCCGCGATTTATGTGTTCGGCAAGGCCTCTAACACCCTCGTAGAGAGCGTGGTGGTCGGCTTCCAATGGCTTCGGATAGGAGATCGGTTCAATTCCAAGCAACTGCCATCTGCTTTCTCCGGCTTCGTCAGTGAGAACGAAACGCTGTTTTCTTTCGCTTGGGGGCAAGGCTCGTGCAAGATAGTTCATAACAGTGTCGCTATGACTGTATCCGACGAAAAGAACGGTGAAGGAACGGAACAACTCGACGAGGAACCGCCGCGCCGAGCCTTCGGTCAGATACGCCCTGCCAAAGTCCACGTCCGTGAGAACCATATCACTCGCGCAGTCGAGAGAGCCGTGGACATGGACAATCCCTCTGAACTCACTCCCCAAAGGTAGTGCTGGGGCATTGAACACTTCTGGTTGCGAGGCGAACACGGACTCTGCCGCCTGTTCAAACAGAAGATCGAAGTTGGTGGTGACGATGCGAACGCATAGCGGCGACGAATAGAGTCGCAGAAGATCGTAATGCAGCGCGGTCGGTTCTGGGCCGTCGGCTGAAAGGATCTGTCTGGCTCGCTCAGGCACTTTAACACCCTTGTTTAGGAGCCTGCCGAGAAAGCGGTCCTCCGGCTCGTGATCCTGCAAAGCCTCTCCGGTGCCTTCCGAAATCGCCTTTGTTAAGCCCTTGAAGCTTGGGAGACTTGACGGTTCTCCCATGGAGACACCTGCCCCTGCGAAGACGACTAGCCCGTCGTTGCGCAAAGCATCCAACATCGGTTTGGGGAAATTAATGCCTGATATCTTCATCGCATCTGCTCAGTAGCCCCCACCCCCACCTCCCCCGACACCAGCCTCGGCAACAGCGTGTCACGCTGTGCCGCAAGGATACGAGACTCCTCGGCGTTTGCCACTAGGCGGGTGCGGAGGCTGGCGACCTGTGCCCCGAAAGTGTCCAAGAGGGACATGGACGGAACGACAAGAGGGAATTCGCTTAGGACCTTGGCGTTCAGGCTCACGCGTGTTGTTCCTGCGCCTCTCCCTGTTACGAGTCCCCAATACGCATCCGAACGGAGCCAATATTGGAGAAGGCGGGCATAGCGCTCATGCATAGGCCGGAAGCGGATCAAATAGGATGCAAAGACAGCCTCCCGGTCTTCTTCAACCATGCATCCATGTCCTGGGTCCGCCATACGCGCAATGAGGATATCCCCATGGCGCAAACGATACTTGCTCCAATTCTCATCGGTGATTTCACAATACGGCACTGCCTCCCATTCAATCCACGGCTTCTTGTTGATGTCAGTGATTCGGAGAAACTTGGGACCGACATGTTCATCGCTTGCCGATGCCGTGTATCCGTACTGTGGTTTGTGGCAGACCTCCCCCAGCGCCTTCACCCCCCAGCCCTCCGGGATCGGTCCCAGTTCCGAGTCCACCAGCCGGTCGGGGAACAGCGACCACACCTCCAGCGGCAGGTACGGCGCCCGGCCCTCCAGCTTGGCGCGGGTGGGGCCGAAGTCCACGAACCAGTCCTTGAAGATGGCGCGGGCCATGGCCTCCAGCGTCTCGTTCATGCGGCGGTTCAACTCGATCTTGTCGTCGAGCGTGCCCAGCACGTGGGCGATGGCGCGTTGTTCCGGGAGGGGTGGGAGCGAAACCTCGATGTTCTCAAGGTCGTGCTTCGTCACATGCCCCAGACCAGTTGTCTGCTTGTTACGGGCTATTCCAACGAAATTGGGCTTTAGGTATCGCAGGAGATAGTAGAAGAACGTCGTATCGACACCTGCGTCGGTCGTGACACGGAAGATATGCTGGTTTAGCCAGCCCTCAGAGCCGTGCCACCAGAACGCATCGATAGAAGTTTCCGGTTGGCCCGACCATGAAAAAAGCAGGTCGCCAGGACGGACACGAACCGACTCATCAAAATCCTGGTGGGTGAACTTGGTTTGACCGGAGATGCCCCCTTTGATTTCAGCAATCTTGATAACTGGCTTGCCTGTTGGACTGAATTGGATGTTCCGAAAAGCAAGCCCGTTCACCCATTGCGCCAAGGAATACAGCGGCCGTCTATCCCAATAGTCTGGGAAGTCGGGATGATATAGCCAACTCCACTCCGCTGCTCGGTCAGGTGTTTGCTTGGCTCCCTTCTGCACCACGACGTAGTCCCGCTCTATCTCTTGATGAAAACTCTTGGGCAATCCCGCCCAGTCGTGGGTCTGTACTAGGATGGGGATATTGGATTCCCGGAACGCCTCCATAAGGTCGAGGAACTCTCCACCCAAGGGCTCCAGCGAGGGGCTGCGCAGCACCAGGTCCAAGTCGCTCCCGTCGTGGTTCCTGCCGTTCACGCGGCTGCCATAGGCCCAAACTTCGGCCTGTGGCACATGCTCGCTCAGCAGCGCCTCGACCATGCGGCGGTAGCGGGACGGCAGGTCCAGCCGGTCAATCATCTTCGCCCTCCGCGATCACCCCGGCCAGCTCCTTGGCGTCGCCGATGAACTCCGGCAATTCCTTGAAGGATTTGCCCGTGATTTCCATGTAGAGGGCATCCGGGCAAAGCTCAAGGTCCATCAGTCCAGGCTATGGCCCGATGGGGCGCGATGTGCACCTGCTCGAAGCAGCCGGGCTCGTTCCAGGCGGCGAACACCCCGCGGCCTGCCATGTTCGACAAATCCACCTCTCCGGCCATGCCGTCCGAGTACCGGAGCCAGATACGGTATCCCTCTCTCGGTTCTACTTCAATTGGCCGAATCATCTTCCCTCCTCTGTTCTTGATCCAAACCCCCAGGCGCGCCGGGTTCGCGCTGCTGTAGCTGATCGAAGGCCGACTCCAGGGTGTTGATGCAGTGGGTGAGGAAGTTCGTATTGATGCCCATAGGGCTACGCATCCTCGACGGATTCCCCCGAGCCCTCATCATCCGAAAAGGGATTGAGCACGCGGACGCCCGTCGGCTCGAAATGGCGCACGTTGCGGGTGACCACTGTGAGGCCATGGACAAGGGCCGTGGCTGCGATCAACAGGTCAACATTGAAGTGACAGATGTCCCCGGACATTCGCCCCCAAAGCCTGGCAGCAGCTGAGTCCACCTCAATGATCCGGTCTGTAAAGGAGACCGTTGTTTGGTCCATCCAAGCGGCGAGGTCACGAGCAAAAGCCGGGTCTCGGCGTCTCTGCTGCGCCAAGCCGCGCTCCATCTCGGCCAGGGTCACGACGCTGATGAACACATCAGTCGGCCGCTGAGCCTGTAGCCACAGAGCAGGAGCCGGGTGGCGGTCGGGTCTGCGCAGCAGCGACACCACATCGGTATTCAGAAGGAACATCAGAACTCCAGCGCACGGTGAGCCAGCGGAATTCGTTCAAACTCGAATTCGTCACCGCCGTTTGGGATGGCCAGCAGGTGTTCGACAAAGGACATGGCGTTCTCCGGCGGGTGTTTGCGCAACTGCTCGTACTCTTTCACCGATAACACCACCACGGCGGGCTTGCCGCGCCGGGTCACCTGCTGGGGTTCCCCGGCAAGGGCGGCGTCGACCACCGCGCTGAACCGATTCTTGGCGTCCTGGAGAGCCCACTGTGCCATGGTCCACCTCCTAGCTAGATAGACTATCTAGATTATACGAGCCCTGTTCACCAGCCGACAAGACATGGGCTATTTTCCTGGCCCGAACCCCAGCCGCGCCAGGTTCTCCTCAATGGCGGCGTCCAAGCGCTGGGCCTCGGCCTGCTGCCCTGCAAGTCATTCCTTCTCCCCAATGAGCGCCTCAACCTCGCGGGCCAAGGTCGGCAGATTGCTCTCTACGACATCCCACACTGTATTGTCGTCCACATCCCCATAGCCGTGAATCAGGACGTTTCGAAAAGCAATAATCCGCTCATATCCGCTTATCCGAGAAGCGAGTCAAGTTTTGCTAGTTGTGTCATGGCTTCGCCGATGATCTCAAACTCCCGTTCAATCGCGGCGCGCATCATGGCGTTGGACTGGTAGTCGGCAAAGGTCGTGCCATCGGTAAACTCCTGAATTAGTCCGATGGCGTGCTGTATATCGTACAGATATTTCTTGGCTTCACGCCGCATAGACTAGCTCCCGGGTTTTCTCAACCGATTCCCGGAAATACGGGTTCTTGATGGCCGATTCCACCACCAAGTCCACAGGCCGCCCAAAGAGCCGCTCCAAGGACTTCAGCAGGCCGAAATAGGCATTCGCATAGCCTACGGCAGGCGACTCCTGAAACTCCACCAGAAAGTCCAGGTCGCTCTCGTCCGGATCGTGCCTGCCGGTTGCTGCTGATCCGAACAGGTCAAGCCGCTGGACGTCGTAACGGACGCACAGACGCCTCAGTTCATCCGCCTGCTCCCGTATAACCGGAATCATCGTGTGTCCTCCGGCTTCACCCCAAACCCCAACCGCGTCAGGTTCGCCTCGATGGCGGCATCCAGGCGCTGGGCCTCGGCCTGCTGCTCCCGCCACTGAGCCGAGAGTCTGGCCATCTTCTCGCCGAAGGGCTCGCCGTCGTCCTCCTGCGGTTCGACCCCAACGTAGCGGCCGGGCGTGAGGACGTGGCCGTGCCTGCGTATCTCATCCAGCGTCGCGCTCTTGCAGAAGCCGGGGGCGTCGGCGTACTCGCCGGTGTCTGCTTCTCCCCGCCAAGCGTGGTAGGCGTCAGCGACGCGGGCGATGTCCTCTGCCGACAGGTCGCGGCGCGTGCGGTCGATCATGTGCCCCAGCTTGCGAGCGTCGATGAACAGCGTCTCTCCCGGCCTGGCCTCGTCGCCAGCGCTGCGGCCCCGCCGCAGGAACCACAGACAGGCCGGTATCTGGGTGGAGCGGAAGAGCTGGCCGGGCAGCGAGACGATGCAGTCCACCAACCCGGCCTCAATGATGTTCTTGCGTATCTCCCCCTCGCCCGACTGGTTCGAGGACATCGAGCCGTTGGCCAGCACGAAGCCGGCGATGCCCCTGGGGGCCAAGTGATACAGGAAGTGCTGCACCCAGGCGAAGTTGGCATTGCCCACCGGCGGAACTCCGTACTCCCACCGCCTATCGTCCCGCAGCCCATCCCCGCCCCAGTCGGAGACGTTGAAGGGCGGATTGGCCAGGATGTAGTCTGCCCGCAGGTCGGGGTGCCGGTCGTTGTGGAAGCTGTCGCCGTGCTCGATGCGGCCTTCGATGCCCCGGATGGCGAGGTTCATCCTCGCCATACGCCAGGTGGTGTAGTTGGACTCCTGGCCGTAGATGGAGATGTCCCCTCTGGCCCGGCCCCCGTTCCCGTTGCCGCTGGCGTGGGCGCTGATGAACTCCACCGACTGGACGAACATGCCCGACGATCCGCAGCAGGGGTCGTAGACGCGGCCCTGGTACGGCTCCAGCATCTCCACCAGGAGCCGCACGACGGCGCGGGGGGTGTAGAACTCGCCGCCCTTGCGTCCCTCGGCCAGGGCGAACTGCTCCAGGAAGTACTCGTAGACGCTGCCCAGCACATCCGTGGCGCGGGCCTCGGCCCCGCCGACCTTGATGTTGCTCACCATATCTACCACCTGCCCCAACCGGGTCTTGTCCAGCGCAGGACGGGCGTAGTCCTTGGGCAGCACGTCCTTAAGGGCTGGGTTGTCCCGCTCGATGGCGGTCATAGCATCGTCCACGGCCCGGCCTATGACGGGCAGACGGGCCTTTAGATTGCAGATTGGACCAGCGCGCCTCGGGCGGCACCCAGAAGATGCTCTGGGCACGGTACTCGTCGGGGTCCTCGGGGTCGGCCCCCTCGTCGATCTCGGTTTCCAGTTGGGCGTGGGCCTCCTCGAAGGCGTCGGAGATGTACTTGAGGAAGATGAGGCCGAGGACGACGTGCTTGTACTCGGCGGCGTCCATGCTGCCACGGAGGGCGTCGGCCATCCGCCACAGCTCGGACTTGTAGTCCGTGACGCCGTTCCTGTCGCTCTGGGCCCGCGGTTGCCGATTGCGTGCCGTGGTCATTGCGCCTCCTCTCAGAGCGATACATTCGAACGACTGATGCGTTCTACCTTAATCTTGTCGGCCTTCTTCATCGCCTGCGCCAGGTCGTAGTCCGCTTGAAGCTGGCGCCACGCCTCCGCTCCCCCACCGAAAGCCTTGTCCAGGCGAATGGCCATCTCAGGCGAGATGCCCGAATGGAGGTTCACCACATCCGACAGCTGCTTGCGGCTGACCCCCAGCATGCGCGCCGCCTCCGTCACGGTGAGGCCCAGCGGCTCCAGGCAGTCGCGGCGCACGGACAGCCCAGGATGGGGTGGGATCTTCATCGGCACGCTCCATCTCCTCACTGGGCGGAATAGGACAATGTTGTGCATGTCACGTTCCGCATGAATAGTGTAACCTTCCACTGCCCATATCCGCAACCACTGAAATTGCTTGCACCGATGTGGCAAGGACGGGTCGGAGCCTACCTCCACCACGTGCCGAAGGTGACCACCCGCCGCAACCAGCGCAGCCGCACAGACTTCGACAGTCCTCGCCGGGCCGCTGCCAGCGCCTCCTTCCGCCACCGCAGATGGTCCTCCCTTCGCGATGCACCCAGGGGTTCCGTCTCCGGCGGCAACGTCAGGTGGAAGTCTTCGAGCATGGCGACCTCAAGTTCCCACCGGCGCACCGAAGCCCTGGCCCGGTCAACCCGGCTGCCCACTTCAGCAACGGTCCGCAGACTCCTCTACTCTCCCACCAGGGGCGCAGCCGGGCCAAAGGCATGCTCCTCGTCGGGCTGTTGCTCCAACGTGACCACACCGGCGTCAGGGATCCCATGTCCCCGACTGGGAGGCCGCCACTCTGTTCTCTGTCCGTCGTCAACCTCGGAGGCATCGGTCTCGATATGTTGCCGTTCCTCTTCCTCCAGCCCTTCACCCTTGCGCTCCAACTCTGCCAATTGCTCTGCTTGCGCTTCTATGATCTCCCTCAGAGCACGATGCTCTTCCTCCAGCGCCACCACCCGCTGCTCCAAGGATTCCACCTTCTCCGCCGTGTCACCAGCGTCGTCACCATCCGGCTCAACGGCGTCACCGACAGCTGTATCCTGGAACTCCTCCAGCGCCTTGCGCATGCGCCGGGACTCGTAGTAGGCCACCATTGTGCGGTAGTTCACGCCCAGGGCCTCTGCCGCGGCAACCTTGCCCCGATCATTCACCAGAGCGTCCAGCAGGTCCAATTAGGGGGCATCCGATAGGGGGATATTCATGCCGTCGCCGGCACTCTTCGAATCCTCCGAGTCGGGCTGATTGGCGTCAACCACGCTGTCCTCCATGCCTCAGAACTACAATAACTGCAATACAATCAGTACAACAAACCCGACACAGCCCCGCAGTAAATGTTCGTCCTGCGTTCACCTGTATCACCCTCGGAGTTCCCTTGCATTCACGTAGGGATTCTACCCAGATTGCATTTTCCAATGTATTTCAATTCTCCTTACAGCCGGCACAGGGCGATTACCGCCCCTGAGTGATTGTAGTCTGACGTGTCAGCCCCGGTCGGCCCGGCGGCCACCAACACCTCCGGCTGACCCCCAGGGAGAGGCCCGCACGGGGGTCTCGGCCTGCCAGATCGCCCTTGTGGTTTCCTCAGGGGTTCTGTAATAATAGAACGTACGTCTTACTACCAGTCACGGCAAGAGCCATCCAGAGGACAGGTGCCGAGCCGGGCAGCAAAGGAGCGTCCACCATGAGATTCAACCCCATAGCCAGAATATTCAAGGGCAGACCCCAACCGGCCACACGGCTGATGGCCATCACGCCGCCCCGCACCGGCGAGCGCACCATGCTAGGCGTGGAGAACCTGCTGAGCTCCATCGCCAGTCCCCGAACCATTTTCCCTGGAGATCGTGGGAGACAGCGGCGGGGTCAGCCTGCTGGCCTGCTGCCGGGACGGCTCCTTCGTCCGCCAGCAGGTGGGCGGCCGATACCCCCAGGCCCAGGTGAACGAGGTCTCCCCGGAGGACGACCCCCTCAGGCTGTCCGAGGGAGAGCAGGCCTACTCCATGTCGTTGCGGCTCAGGGGGCCTGAGTACCTGCCCCTGCGCACCTTCCGGGACGACGACCTGCTGGACCCCGGCTCAGACCCGTTGATCTCCGTCATCGGCTCTCTGTCCGACCTGGAGGAGGGGGAGCGGCTGGTCGCCCGGATGCGCCTGCTATCTCTGGGGCCGGACTGGTCCCGCGCCCACTTGGAGAAGACGTACGGCAGACCGCCGGTGGACCCCAGCAACTCTCCCCATCACACCAAGTCACGGATCGACCGCAACGACGGGGTGACCATGGCCATCCTGGGGCTGTTCGCTCTGCCAGCGCTCCAGTGCTACCTGTGGATACAGCGGGGTGAGACGTGGAAGGCGGTGCTGGCGGCCCTGGCGGGCTGGGCCTGGTGGCGCATCAAGAAGTGGCGCTCCAGGGGCAAGCACCAGGACCCGCTGCTCATCAAGGAGAAGGTCTCCCGCATCGCCTACGAGACCCAGCTAGAGGTCACCGCTATCCTGTCGCAGCACGGGACCGAGAACCGGGCCAAAGAACTGCTGCGCAACGTGGCCTCGGCCTACAGGGGCTACGACAACCCCGCCGGGGCCAGCTTCAAGGCGGGGAAGGTCCGGCCCGCTGTTCCGGCAACCGAGCCGTGGCCGCCCGGCCGGGGGATGTTGCGGAGCCGGAATGTCCTGGGTGTGCGGGAGGCGGCAGCCCTGTGGCATCCCCTGGGGGCTGGGGACGACCTGCCCATGGTGGCCCGCTCCGGGGCCAGGGTGCTGTTCCCCTCGGCCAAGGGCGTCTCCGGCGGCGCTCACGTGGGGGACACGGTGAGCAGCAGGCCGAGGAAGATGCACTTCCCCGCCGACGCGATGGGTCGCCACCACCTCTACGTGGCCCGCACCCGCATGGGCAAGTCCACGCTGATGCACCACCTGGTCGTCCACAAGATGCGGGAGAAGGCGGCGGGCCGCAACGACGACGCCATCGTGGTCGTCGATCCCCACGACGATTTGGTGAAGTCCCTGCTCAAGCACGTGCCCGAGGAGATCGTGGACAGGGTGTACCTCATCGACCTGAATGACGAGGAGCGCTCGCCGGGCATCAACCTGCTGGACGCCCGCGTCTTCCCCGACAGGGGCCGCACGACCGACTCGGTGGTGCGCATCTCCAAGGGGCTGTGGGACCAGTGGGGACCGCGGATGCAGTCCATCCTGGAGCACACGGTCAAGAGCCTTCACGAGTACAACACCCACCCGGACACGGGGGATGACGAGCAGTGCACCATCCTGGACGGGCTGCGGCTGCTGTCGGACCTGGACTACCGCAAGCGGGTGCTGAGAAGGGTGTCCGCCCCCTACGTTCTGGGCTGGTGGGCCAGGGACTTCCGCAGTTGGACCCGCACCCTGAAGGCCGTCGCCGTCGCCCCGGTGCAGACGCGACTTGCCTACTACGCCTCCTCGAAGAAGGCCCGGGCCATCCTGGGGCAACGCCGCTCCACCCTGGACCTGCGGCAGGTGATTGCCGAGGGCGGCGTGCTGCTGGCCGCCACCTCCCAGGCCGCGGTGGGGCAGGACGTGTCGGCCCTGGTGGGGGCGTCGCTGCTCAACCTGGCGGACGCAGTGATCCGGGAGCAGGGCAGGCTGAGGCCGGAGCAGAGGCGTGGGGCGTTGGTGGTCGTGGACGAGATGCAGTCCATGCCCGGCGTGGACTACGAGAGCATGCTGTCGGAACTGGGCAAGTTCGAGGCCAGCTTCATCCTGGCCACCCAGAGCCTGGCCCGGCTTGCCGACCTGTCCCCCACTATGCAGGACACTCTGCTGGCCAACGTGGGGTGTCTTGCGGTGTTCCAGGTGGCGGCGTCCGATGCCCGGCAGTTGATAGGGGAGCTGGACCGGGAGCGGCTGGACGAGGAGGACCTTGTGTCGCTGCCGGCGCACCACTGCTACGTGCGGGCCACGGTGGACGGGCTACGGCAGCCCACCTACTCCCTGGGGGTGCGGGAGCCCGAGGAGGGGAGTCCCGTCGCTGCGGAGCGAGTTCTGGTGCGCGCCGAGGCATACACCACTTCGGCTGAGGACATCGCCGCCCAAGACCCTGAGGTGGAGAGGATGGCGCAGGAGTTTCGGGATCAGCTGGAACGGGAGAAAGCGGAGCAGCATCAGGATGAAACTACGCTGTCGGCCAGCGCCAGCAACGGAACGGTGGGGCAACCAGGAGCCAAGAGGAAGAAGCCGCGCACGCGGCGCAGGGGCACTGGCCCGGCCAGTTCCGATGCGCCCGACGACAGCCCGGCAAAGAATGAATGAGGGCGAAGGAACGGGAGGAGTTGGCCCTGCGAACTCTGGCGGCCATGCCCTTCCTCGACTACCTGGAGTTGGCCGCCATATCCGGCATGGCCGAGAGCACGGCCCGCCACTTCCTGGCCCGTCTCCGGACAGAGGGCCTTACGAACTATCTTCGCCACGCCTCTCCCCTCACCGCCACCACCAGGCGTTGGTACGCCACCGCCGACGGGCTGCGCTCCCTGGCTTCTGAGAACGGGACCGGCATCGACAGTCTGCTGCGGACGCATCCGGTCTCCGACCACTGGCGGCGCATCATGCTGGCGCGGCTGGACTCCGTGGCCGTGGTCTACCGCCTGGCATCGGCGGTGGCGGATGCCGTAGGCCCTCCCCGCTTCCGGTGGTATCGGGCCGCCCCGCTGGACGCCGCAATGACGCTCCCAGACGGCAGGACGGTCGGCGTGATCCGGCAGGGTCCCACTACTGACCGGACGGCCTTCTCCGACCGGGTTCGCCGCCTCTTGGACCCGGAGCAGTCCCGGCCCCGCTCCCTCCTTGCCCTCATGCCCGACGAGGCGAGGCTACGCCAGGCCCGGCGACTACTGGCCCGCTATCCCGGCCCGGTGTTTCTGGCCCTGGAGCAGCACATTGCCAACGCCAGCGCCGGCGACCAGGTATGGCGTCTCACGACCACGCCCGCCGTCCTGTCCCTGACCGAGGCCCTGGCCCACATGAAACCGGTCGGTCGCTTGCCCACTGAGCCGCCGCTGACCCGGCTGTCCCTACCTGGGCAACTTTCCATTCCCGAGGAGCTGGGGACTATTCCTGACCACCTGCTTCCTGTTGTCCTCAAGCCTGCCGACAAGCGGCTGCTGGACCGGCTGTCCGAGTGGACCTGGGTCATGGCGGACGACCTGGGCGGCCTGCTGGAACTCTCGCCTTCCGCCGTCTCCAAGCTGACCTCTCGCCTTGGCCGGCTCGGTCTGGTCTCCCGCTTACACTTGGGCGGACGCCAGAGACTGGCCCTGAGCGGCCGAGGGTTGGCGCTCCTGGCCCGCCGGGACCGGGCCTCCGTGTCCAGGGCCATCCGGCGATGGAGCGTCGAACCCGCTGAAGGACGTTCACCCTCCTGTTGGCGAAGCGTACCAGGGGCGCGCAGCCGCCCCCTAGCCCGCACCATCGAGCACACCGAGGGGGTACACCACTTCATGGCGGCGCTGACCCGACAGGCCAAGCGGCACTCCGGCTTCCGGGTCCTGCAAGTCAGCCCGCCCCATCACGCCGCCCGCTACTTCCGGCACCGAGGGAGGCTTCGCTCCATTCACCCCGACGGGTTCGGTGTGGCGCAGGCCGGGGAACGGACCTACCCCTTCTTCCTGGAGTGGGAGCGGCGGGCCGTGAATCCCTCCACCATGTCGGCTCGTCTCGCGCCCTACCTGCGCTACTACTCGTCCAAGCAGCCCCTGGACGACCACGGCGTTGTGCCCCTCGTTCTCGTCGTCTTCGACGATTCCCTAGCTCCGGCGCACTTCCTGAGAGTGGCCCGCAACGAGATGGAGCGCACCGGGGTCAACGTGCCCCTTTGGGTCTCCGATAGAGAGGTGCTGGAACGGGTCGGCCCCCTGGGACAGGCATGGCGCAATACCGACACATGGGACCCAACCTATGCCTTCGCGTGACGCGCTCAAACACCTCTGTCGCAACATGAGGCCGGTTGGCGATTAGCAGAAGGCGGAATACGGTTGACAGGGAGTCCGCCGATGCCGCAATATCTTGGTAAGACTCGATAACAAGAGGTGACCATGCCAAGAACGACCAAGACCATCACCTTCTCTCTGCCGCCGGAGATGGCGAATCGGGTGGACGAAGTGATGAGACAGCAGGGACGGTCCAGGAGCGAGTTCCTCCGGGAGGCGCTGCTCCGTTACATCGAGGAGTGCGAGTGGAGACAGCTGCTCCAGTATGGAGAGGAGAGGGCTAGGGAGAAGGGCATCGGCCCTGAGGACGTAGCCGGACTGGTGGAGGAGTACCGGGCCGAGGTCGGCTCCTCCCGTACATGAGAGTCGTCCTCGACACCAACGTCATCATCTCCGGCCTGAACTTCCCCGGTAACGAGCGTCTTGTGCTGGAACTGGCTCTCAGGGGACGGTTCGAGTTGTGCCTGTCCCCGTTCATCCTTGAGGAAGTTGCCGGAGTGCTTGGGCGCAAGTTCGGTTGGACCGAGGAACGCTCGGCTCAGGCTCTCAAGACCCTGGGGGATGCCGCCACCGTCATCGAACCCCCACGACTCCCGGAGGTGATCGAGGACGGCCACTCCGACAACCGCATCCTAGAGTGCGCGGTGGCGGCTGACACAGACTACCTCGTCACCGGCGACCGCCGGCATCTGTTGCCCCTTGGGGAGCATCGGGAGGCTAGGATTCTCAACGCACCCCGCTTCCTGTCGGCGCTGGAGGGGTGATCTTGCTGCAATGAACACGCGCTCTGAATCACCCTGCCCGACGAGACGCTCTTGACAGAGGAGCTTGACGAGGTAGGCGATAGAGTTGCGCGGTTCGATAACGTCGGCGACTCAGACAATTGGCGGCGCACTGTCAGTGGACAATTCGGAGGAATGAGCAAGGTGACGCAAGGTGCAGCTACGTCAGGGCCGATGGAAATCTGCGCCAATGAGAGATCGCGGTGTAACAAGAGGCCCGAGAGTAACTGCCCAGACGTTCGTGAGATTCTATCGAGAAGCAATGTCACCGCCGCCGCGCACGTTGGCGTTGGTACAACGCCACTATAGTCAGGTTGATCCAGGCAGGAAGGGAACAAGCGGCTACGAGCACGCCCCACCCAAATGAGCCGTTGCGGATCTGATAGGGAGAAGGCTCGCTGCACCCGAAGCAACCTATTCCGAAAACTGCAACCATGCTCAGAAAAATGACCCCCACCGACAAGAGCACCGACACCGTACCGGCGGGAAAGGCCCAGCCGCCTACTCTGCGATACAGAAACCATAACGGGACAGTTAACGGGATGGTGCCAGCCCAGATTGCCGGCAACCACAGATCCACGAGACCATAGCGGAACCGGGGATCAAACAGCATCTCGCCAAATTCAGACCCTCCCATCCGAAAACCCATACCAACCCACACAACGGGCGCATATAGGGACAGCAGTGCGATCAACAAAGGTTGCCAAACATACTGCACTTCGGTCGTGCCCCTTTCACGCAAGGAGTATTCCATGCTGGACAGATTATATTATACCGGAACGTCCTGCCTTGGCTGGCGCTCCGTTCCCTTGACAACGACCTGCCGGATAGGTCAAGATACAAGTAAGACTCGGTAAGCTATACAGAAGGAGAACAGCATGAAGAAGCGCCTACAGCCGCTAACACCGGCGGCGCTCTATGCGAGGGTCTCCAGCGACCGGCAGGACGTTGACCTATCGGTGTCCGCCCAACTGCGGGCGCTCAAGGACTACGCCAGGGCCAATGGCTACAGCGTGGCAATGGAGTACGTGGACGAGGCCGAGAGTGGACGCGTGGCCGACAGGCCGGAGTTCCGCAAGATGATTGAGGAGGGTGCCCAGCCCAATGCCCCCTTTGAGGTCATCTTGGTCTAGAAATTCTCCCGATTCACCCGGAAGCGGGAGCACGCCGTCGCCTTCAAGTCCATGCTCCAGCGCAAGGGCATCCGGGTGGTGTCCATCACCGAGCACGCAGACGACTCCCCCACCGGCAAGCTGATGGAGGCCATCATCGAGAGCGTGGACGAGTTCTACAGCGAAAATCTTGCGCAGGACGTGACGCGGGGGATGAGGGAAGCCGCGTCACGGGGCTTCTTCCTCGGCTCCAAGGCCCCCTTCGGCTACAGGAGGGTGAAGGTCAACGACGGGATGAAGGAGCGTCCCACGCTGGAAGTTGACCCCGCCACCGCTCCTGTAGTGAAGGAGATATTCGAGAGCTCGCTTCAGGGCAACGGCCTCAAGGAGATATGCAAAGAACTGAACGACCGGGGCATCACCAACAGGGGCAAGCGCTGGTACAAGGGCGGCCTCCACTACCTGCTCACCAACGAAGCCTACACGGGAACCGCCGTGTGGGGCCGCACATCGAAGGGAGAGAAGTCCCAGGAGCCTGTGCGGGTGGAGGGAGCGTGGCCCGCCCTGGTGTCGAGAGAGATGTTCGACGCCGTTCAGGATGCTATGCGGGACCGAGCGCCGAAGGTGCAGAGGCCCGGTAGAGTGGGCAGCAAGTTCCTGCTGAGCGGGCTGCTGAAGTGCGGCGTGTGCGGCAGGCCCTACTCCGGCCAGGGAGCCAAGAGCGGGCAGTTCGCCTACTACGTCTGTGGCACCCTGTTCAGGGAAGGCGCAGGGACGTGCAGCGCCCGCTACCTGAACGCCCCCAGGGTTGAGGATTTTGTCGTTGAGAAGATTAGGGAGCGCATCCTCACCGAGGAGACCATCGTAGAGCTGGTGACGCTGGTGGCGGAGGAGGTTGACGCGATGGCCGGGGAGTTGTCCGGCAGGCTGGAGGTGATAGAGGCCGAGCTAGGCGACGTGCAGAGCAGGCTCCAGAGGCTCTACGAGGCCCTTGAGACCAGCGAGCTGACGCTGGGAAGGTCCTGCCGCCCCGAATCTTCTCGCTCAGGCACCGCGAGGAGCAGTTGGAGGCTGCGCGGGAGGACGCCGCAACTCAGTTGGAGCGGCGCAGGGTGGAGCTTCCGACGACGGAGGAGATCAGGGAGTACGTGGCGGACTTCCGGGAGTTCTTGCAGGAAGGGACTATCCCCGAGCGCAAGGCCCTCATCCGCAACTTCGTGGAGGGCATCGATGTGGTGGGAGACAAGGCCGTTCTGACGTACACGGTTCCCATGCCCAACGATGGAGTGACCCGCGAATCGGCCTCGGTTCTCGATTTCGTCCAGTTCAGCCCGGTTGCGGGGGATCGAACTTCATGACCTGCTGAAACTTTAATATGCCCTAGGCCCACCGTCCACGAGTACCTAAGTTTTCCGGTGCTATTGTGTCCGATCCATGAAGGTTCTTGATCTTGTCCAGTCTGGTAGGCCGGACTTGACGGTGGGACCGTACCGCCTTTCAGCCGGTGCTGAGATTATAAGAGGGTGTTCCGAATGGCGTCACCGGCTTGGGGCGGTCGGTCATGGCGAGGGGAAGACCGATGTATCTCGTGACCGGGCAACCTTGGGAGGCGATAGGTTCTTCTCCTACGCTTCGCTTCTGCTCAGGATGACGTACTTCGGAAACGCCCTTTAGACAACTTTACGTCAGCCTGATACACTTTGCGGCGATTCAAGAGACTAATCGCACAGCTTTAGTAGTCCGAATGGGGAAGGAGAGGTTTCCATGAAAGCCGTCGTGTACCAGGGACCGTTCAGTGTATCTGTAGAGGAAGTTCCCGATCCCGAGTTGCAGCACCCGAATGATGTGATCGTCAAGATTACCTCCAGTTGCATCTGCGGCTCTGACCTGCACATGTATGAGGGTCGGACCGCCGCCGAACCGGGCATCATTTTCGGCCATGAGAACATGGGCGTAATCGAAGAGGTCGGTTCCGCAGTCAAATCGCTGTCAGCAGGCGACAGGGTCGTGATGCCGTTCAACGTCGGCTGCGGCTTCTGTAAGAACTGCCAGCGGGGGTTTACGGGCTTCTGTGTCACGGTCAACCCCGGATTCGCCGGCGGCGCGTATGGATACGTGGCAATGGGGCCATGGCGCGGCGGCCAAGCCGAATATCTCCAGGTGCCTCACGCGGACTTCAACTGTCTGCCTCTCCCGGCCGGGGATGAGTTCGAGTCGGATTTCGCGCTTCTGGCGGACATATTTCCCACCGGCTATCACGGCACGGAGCTTGCCAACGTCAGCCCCGGCGAGAGTGTCGCCGTGTGGGGCGCGGGCCCCGTCGGATTGATGGCCACCTATAGCTGCATCATCAGGGGAGCGGCGGAGGTCTATTCCATAGACCATGTGCAGGAGCGCCTGGACAAAGCCAGCGAGATTGGCGCTACAGCCATCAACTTCGATGACGGCGATCCGGTGCAGCAGATCAGAGACATGCGCGGAGGCGACGGCGTGGACAAGACGGTCGACGCCGTAGGCTATCAGGCCGCTGCTCAAGGGTCGTCCGCCGCCGGTGGTGAGCAGGACGAAATCCCCAACGTGGTCCTGAATCAGATGATCGACCTGATCAACCCGACCGGGATGATGGGCATCCCAGGGCTGTATGTACCTTCGGACCCGGGCGGAGTGGACGAGGGCGCCAAGAAGGGCGCTCTGTCCATCAACTTCGGGAAGCTTTTTGAGAAGGGTCTGAAGTTGGGTACGGGTCAGTGCAACGTGAAGCAGTACAATGCCTACTTGCGCGACCTGATCATATCCGGGAAGGCCACTCCCAGCTTCGTGGTATCCCATGAGGTGCCGCTGGACGATGCCGTCGACGCCTATGACAAGTTCGACAAGCGCATCGACGGGTACACAAAGGTCATCCTGAATCCATAATCGGAACGCGCGGGTTCGTTCCCAGTCATGGCGTATCAAAGGGGCAGGGGATGCGGATGGCGTCAGCTTGATGACGCCATCCGTTGGCCTGCGCGTGATCTCTCGTGCTCCTGTCTCTTGGCCCCGTCAAAGGCATTCGGGGGCAGGTATACAGGGACCCACGACATACTTGTGCGGGAACGGTAGGCGCACTTCAAGTTCAGACCGGCGCTAAGATACTTCCCCTTGGAATCCAACAAGGGGAAGGGCAAGCAGAGGAGGTTGTGTCATGCGGGTAGGAAGCGAAGAGCATTCATACAATTGGATCGACAACTGGGCCAAGATTCCCGAGAGCGACAGTTCCCACAAGGGATGGGCGCATCCGGGCATCGTGGTTACGGAGTCTGGAAACGTCGTAACCTGCCACCCCGGCGACCCGGAAGTGATGACCTTCGACGGAGACGGGAACTTGATATCTTCGTGGCGCGGCGACTTTGCGGACGCGCATGGGATCACTCTCGTCAACGAGGGCGGGGTCGAATACCTGTGGATTGCGGACAACGGCTCCAAGAGAAACCACATTCACGGCTACGAATATCCTCCGGACGCAGGCGATGCGTCCGGCCAGGTGTTCAAGACGACATTGGACGGCGAAGTGGTCATGAGGCTGGAGACGCCTGCCCTTGCAGTCTACAAAGACACACGCTATTCCCCCACAACCGTTGCGGTAAACGAGGAGCGATTCGGGGGCAACGGTGACATCTGGGTGGGCGACGGGTACGGCGCGTACTACGTCCACAGATTCACGAGGGACGGCGAGTATGTAGGCAGCATCAACGGTGAGGAGGGGGCCGGAGCATACAATTGCCCTCACGGCATCTTCATCGACCATCGCAAGTCCGAACCGGAGCTTTACGTAGCGGACCGGGCCAACGCCCGTGTTCAGGTGTACGACATGGCGGGTGGCTTCAGGCGGTCCTTCGGTGATGATTTTCTGACGACGCCAAGCGGTTTCGCGACCTATGGCGATCTGATGATAATCGCCGAGCTTCGCGCTCGCCTAGCCGTCACCAACATGAACGACGAACTGCTCACGTACATCGGCGACAACCAGCAGGTGTGCGACGTGGAGGGCTGGCCGAACAATACGGGCGATGAGGGGCAGATAATACCCACCAGCCTCCTGGAGGCGGGCAAGTTCAACAGCCCTCACGGGTTGGCCGTGGACGCCAATGGCAACCTATACGTGGCCGAATGGCTCATTGGGGGCCGGGTGACCAAGCTGAACAGGTCATAATACCAATTCGTGCTAATACCACCGTATTCTCGCTGACCGAATACTCTGGATTCCGGCCTTCGCCGGAATTACGGTGGGTGGTTTCTGCTATCCACGCTGCATTTGAAGGATTATGGCGCAGTCATGACGAATTGGTATAAGTAGGTTAACCTCACCACACGCTTTGCTAGAGGCTATCCGAACCGCGCGACTCGCTTCGACGGACTGTACACCGTTCGCTGATACGGCTATCATATGCTGCCAAACGCACCCGACCGAAAAATCGGACCGATTCTTCTCTTGTGCTATGTGGTAACTCGCACAGAAGAGACGCCGTTTTACCGTCTCTGAAACCAGACACCGATAGCTTAGTCACTACCCGGTCCGTCGTTCGTCAGGAGGTTCGCATTCACCATGCAGACCACATCAGGATTGCAGGTTATCAACGAGGCCCTCGGCTCGCCGTCGACGATCAGGATCGACGCGAGCGACATGGAGATGGACGGTTTCATCGACGACACCTTCAGCGAGTACCGTCAGCGGTCGGCCGTACGCACGGTGCCGGGTGGGTCGCTCTTCTTTACGGCACCGAACTGCGGGCCGCGTTATCTAGGGTTCGTGATCTTCGACTCGCTGGACACCGAGGAACTGGAGGTGTGGATCGATCAGGTAAAGCGGGGGAAGGCCGTCGTGGACGGCAACAACCAACGCGAACGTCTTTTCACGCTCACCGAGCCTTGCGACTTCAGGGGAGGCGAGCAAGTCCGCCTAGTCACTCCGCAATCGGCAGCGGAGACGAATGGGCAGACGCCATCGAAGCCCGAATGGGAGGGCGACCTCGGCATCGAGGGACGACTTCGAAGGATTGGCGGGGAGCCGTACCGGATAGAGTGCGCGGCCTTGTTCGCCGAGCTTCCTCCTGAGGTCGAACCGCCGTGCGAATTTGAGCACATTCACGCCGAGCCGGTCTTCTCCGAAGCCGACAACAATGACGGTGCTATCGACGCGCCCGCAGCTTCGTCCCGGTTGACTGCCTCGAGGATAGGCATGACCTCAAATCAATCACGCCTGGCGTTTGCGGCGTAGTGATCCTCGACGTTGCCTATGATGACTTCGAGACCGGAGTCCCGCAAGTTCATTGCTTGGGCGTGACGCTGAATGCCGTAGCCCAGGCTAGCCACAAGGCGGCCTTCGATTGTGCGCAGGTCGGCGTCGTCCTCGAGATACAGCCGGTCCCTCTTCGTCCCCCTCTTATCCGCTGTCATTGCCTTCCCCCTTTTTCCCAACATCTAGTACCTAGTCAACATAATTACGAGAAGGATATAGTCGGTGCAGTCTGTCACGAGCATCCTGGATGGAAAAGCGCCAGTCGATGGAGGCACGAGCCTTATTGCGTTCCTCTTCGAGCGCATGGACATGTCGCCTCAGGTCAGTCTCATCCGGGACACGCTGTCGCAGACAACTACGGCTGAACACGCTCAGCTCGATCTCAGCCATATTCAGCCAACTGCCGTGTAGGGGTGTGTAGTGGAACTCCAAGCGCTTGGCGATGCGCCGCGCTTCGGCTGGCTCGAAGGCATCGTACAACGAACCGAGCTTGTGAGTGTTGAGATTGTCCAGCACCAGCCGTATCGTTTCTGTATGAGGGTATGCCTCATCAGCCAACCACCTCATCTGATGTGCGAAGTCCACAGCAGTGCGACGCTCGGTCACCTCGACATGCCTCCATCCGCCCTTCGGTTCACAGAACATGAACAGATTGCGCGTGCCGTTGCGTATGTACTCGGTGTCATAGCGTTCCACCCTGCCCGGCCGAGCCCCAATGGAAGGCCTCTTATCGGCCACCAACTGCTTGGATGTCTCGTCGAAACAGACCACGGGACGGTCAGCGTCGTAGTCTTCGTGGTACAGGTCAAGCACGTCCTCCATTCGAGCCACGAACTCCCCGCTCACCTCGGGAATGCACCACTCCTTGTTCTGCCACGGCTTGAGTTCGTTTTTTTCAAGCGCTTGCGAATGCCCTCGTGGGAGATGGAATCGACCACTCCCAACTCCACAGCCTTGTC
>CBDCTF010000001.1:0-66538 GCA_965222055.1 Dehalococcoidia bacterium | reverse complement strand
GTTTGTTTGCCACTCTCTTTCCCGGAGTCTATCCGTATCTGGAGTGGGTGGCAATCAACTGCTGGAGAAAACGCCAGACTGGAGAAAACGGGGGCCAAGGGTTTGTTTGCCAGGAAGGACTGGGCTGCAGTCTCGCCCGCGCCGGACGACTCTAAATGTCCACAGACCCTAAGCGGGACCGGTCCGGAGCCAAAGGCACGAAAACCAGCGCCAGCAGGGCGAGGGTTTGGATGGCCATCCAGGCATGGGTTATCTTCGGCGCGCGCCATGTCCCTTCTCTCAATCGCCACCTCTCGTCGGGTTGGTTTCAGTGCCTCTATGATGCCGGATCATTGCCCTGATCCGCGCCGCTCCGGCCCCGCGAAACTGCAACAGTTTGCCGAAATTGATACCCCCCTGCGGGGCCCCTCCGGAGCCCCGCAGGGGGGTATCATCCGCGCGAGGATTTTTGAAGCTGGACCGGTGCAAGAAAAGTGCGAGGGGGTGTCCAGCTACGGGTTGTGGGGTCTGTGCGCTCGGCTCTGTGCAAGAATGTTGTCCCTAGAACGGATGTTGGCATCTGCACGATTTGCAGCTACGGCTCAGCTAGGGCGGGTGTGCAAGAAAAGTGTCCGGCCGCCGGGGAGGGGGGTACAGGGGGGGGGTCCTTGTCTAAGAAATCGAGGCTAAATCACCCGTAAACCTGTGTAAGAAAAGTGCGAGACCGTTTTCCCTGCCCAATGGCCCCATTTTCGGGGTCATGGGCCCCCATTTTGAGACCCTGGTGGCGGCGCCGCCCTGTGTGCACACGGGCTGCCGGTTACCCGGCGCTAAACCTCCGCTGCCCCGAACATGTCTATCCCGCCAGCCGCCAATATATCCCGCCTCTCCTGGGTAGCCTTGCGATCGGACCAGGAGACCATGCGGAACAACTTCCTCCCGCACGCCGGGCATTTCCCCGTCGTCGCGGGCCGGCCGTTCTTCAGGGTGACATCCTGCGGGGCTTCGATCTCCTGTTTGGTCCGGCACTTGAAACAGTACGCTTCGGTCATACCTTCCTCTCCCTTGCTTTTGCCATCAACACCAGGATCGCGGCCCACTGCTTCTCCCATTCCGGCGTTGCGGTGTGGCAGCTTCACCAGGGTATCCCCAGCATGCAGCCGGGCTTGCAGGTCCCGCAGGGCCCGGCGGTCGCTCCTGGCGCCCGAGCCGATCTCCGTGACGGGCTCGTGCACGCCGTGGCCCTGGAGCTGCCGAGTCTGCGTCTCCAGGTTGCCCTGGTCCTCGGTGGCCTGGCTGACCCGTGCGAAGCCGACGGTGGGGGGAAGGCGGTTGATCATCGCCGCTCCATGCTCCCCGCGCTTAGTGTATGCGGAATGGGTGGGACCCCGGAATGCTTTCGTAAAGGGTTTCCGCGGACCGGTGGCGTATCTGGAGGACGAGGGTTTCACGGGGGATGGACCGGCTGGCGGTAAGCGCCCGTTTTAGGCAGGGTTGAGAATCGCTCAGAATCGCAAAATCTCGGACTGAGGGGAATGAGCCCTGAAAAGGCGTGGAGGCCCTGCTTTTCAAGACTCAGGGCCTCCAGCGTAGACAAATTGCTGTGGGCCAGGCCGCTATTGCGCGGGATCCCATTCCCAGAAGCCCTGCCTCCCGACAGCGTTCGCCGGGCAAGGAAGCTGGGTCACATCCGCAAGCTCCCACAGATGCCGGCCCCTGCTGAAGTCCCCGAAGCGGTCAACCGGAAGCATCCTTTCGACGGCGGCGTTCCATCCGTGGACTTGGCCATCCATCACCTCGGAGTCCACCTGCCAGACGTCCACCAACCGTGCAGTACAGAGCACTTTCCCGAAGGGCGTCGTCTTGGTGGGGGAGACCACGCCTGCCGGATCGCGTTGATACCCCTCGGGTACGGGGTCAATCTCTTGGAGCACGCGAAGGTCCTCTTTCGTGGGCCTTCGTTTTGCTGCGTGGATTGCGATGGTGCAGCCGACCAATAGCTTGGGAGGCCGCCAGCTCCTCGTTTCAAGCGTCTTGTGGCCCGAAGCAATCAGAGACGCCCACGGTTCGTGCAAGCTAATGGCTTTCAAAACTTCCTCCTTGGTTCGGACAAGCCCCATTATGCCCATGGTTTACCCCAAGCCCCGAACGCAGTGGTAGTCCCGCAGGGATTCGAACCCGGGTCGCCGGCTTGAAGCGTCGGAGTGCTGAACCGCTGCACCACGAGACCTCACAAATTCGTTAGAGGAGCTCCGCAGGTCGGAACTCCATACCGAGGCGGCGCTCACTGTCGTCGGTACTCTCCTTCTCCCCGGCTACTTGGATTACAAGCGTCCGCCGGGGAATTTCACCCAAGTTCGGTTGCACAACCCCGGTTACGTCACCCCGGCCCGACACCCTGGTAAAACCGGCCCCAAGCAGAAATCCCCCGTTTGTGCAACAAGAGAAGGGTGTTTTTGGGTGCAAGGTTAACGAGCGAACGGCCTTGGACGGCAAGGTCTTGTCAAGTGACAGCAGGAAGAGAGGTTGTCGGCAGGCCCAGGATAGCGGCTAATGCCGGGCCCAACGGACAAGATTCAGACGCCCGGCGAACCTACTGTCCGTACCAGCCCGAAGCAAAGATGTAGCCGTCGTGAAGTACCGCGAAGGCGTGCTTCCTTTGGTTCTCGCCGGATTCAGGGTTGACTATCACGTACTCCACCCAACGCCCGGCTTCGGTAGCCCCCAGCAGGTCATCGCCATAGAAGTAGCCTGTCGGATCCACCCGCAGGCTGGGACCCCTTCCTCTCAAGGCAGGGTTGTGGTGGGCAATGGTAAAGCCGCTTTCACCATCGACGATGAAAGCGTACCACTGGCCGTCCACGCTCTCGGTGGTGTTGTAGTAGGCAACGGTGCCCTCTAAGCCCACCGCTTCGTAGAGGTTAATGGCCTGCTGCACCACGGCCTCCGTGTAGGCTGGGCCGTCGGTCTTCCGCGGCCCTTCCTCGTACCAGCCGGACCCGAAGGTAATGCCGTCGTGAATTACCATCCACGAATGTTTGGTCTCCACCGAGCCCGTTGCTAGGTTGGTGAAAGTGTAGTCGAACCAGGCGCCGTTTTCGTCGGCGGTGGCGGCTACCGCGGCGCCGGTGGGGTAGTTATTGGGACCCGTGATGTCCGAGGCAAGCTGTCCCACCAAAGCTGGATTGGCATGGGCGATCACGGTCCCGTCTTCGTCAATCATGAAGACGTACCACTGGCCGTCCACGCTCTCCTTGGTGTTGTAGTATTTGACGGTTTCTGCGAAGCCCACCGCATCGTAGAGGTTAATGGCCTGTTGAACGAAAGCCTGGGTATAGACAGGAGAGTCGGTCTTGCCCAGGCCCTCTTCGTACCAGCCGGACCCGAAGGTAATGCCGTCGTGAATTACCATCCAGGAATGTTTGGTCTCCACCGAGGCCGTGGCAGGGTTGGTGAAAGTGTAGTCGAACCAGGCGCCGTTTTCGTCGGCGGTGGCGGCTACCGCGGCGCCGGTGGGGTAGTTATTGGGACCCGTGATGTCCGAGGCAAGCTGTCCCACCAAAGCTGGATTGGCATGGGCGATCACGGTCCCGTCTTCGTCAATCATGAAGACGTACCACTGGCCGTCCACGCTCTCCTTGGTGTTGTAGTAGGCGACAGTGGAATCCAAGCCCAGCGCTTCGTAGAGATTGATAGCCTGCTGGACTACTGCTTGGGTGTAGGCTGGGCCGTCGGTCTTCCGTGGCCCTTCCTCGTACCAGCCGGACCCGAAGGTAATGCCGTCGTGAATTACCATCCACGAATGTTTGGTCTCCACCGAGGCCGTGGCAGGGTTGGTGAAAGTGTAGTCGAACCAGGCGCCGTTTTCGTCGGCGGTGGCGGCTACCGCGGCGCCGGTGGGGTAGTTATTGGGACCCGTGATGTCCGAGGCAAGCTGTCCCACCAAAGCTGGATTGGCATGGGCGATCACGGTCCCGTCTTCGTCAATCATGAAGACGTACCACTGGCCGTCCACGCGCTCCTTGGTGTTGTAGTAGGCGACAGTGGAATCCAAGCCGTCAGACTCATACCGCCTGATTGCCTCTTGTACAAAGTAATTGGTGTAAGCTTCGGGCATCCATTTGGGAGGCGCTGAGGCCTCGGTCTGACCTTGCATCAACTGTTGACCGGACGCTGGACCGTCAGCGGTTATTCTTGCTTCAGCGCTTTCCAACTGTTGGAGAACCAGTTGAAGTTCATCCTTGTCCAAAGTGGCCGCTTCACCTGTTGGTCCTGCGGGCCCCACTGGGCCAGGAGGCCCCTGCTCCCCGGCCGGACCGGAGCTTCCCTGGCAAGCCGACATTGACATTACAATTAAGATGATGGGAATCGCTATGAGAAAACCCCGCAATTTTCGCCTCGCATTTCCAGTTGTTGTTGATATCCAGTTTAACAAACTGAGTGTTCCGACGTCCCCCCAGTTCCTGGTCTCATCCTGTCTCCACCCAGTAAGCCCGCAAGGACTGACTGGAGCTGGAGTTCCAACGACTTCAGGCGACAAGGTTCCAGGTTTTGTTGGCCCCCACCCAACATAGCTTCAATCCCTGGTTGGACTCAATCCCCAAAACCGTCGGATCAGGCGTACGGCATAGGGGCTGAAAACGGGCGTGAACCGTATACTAGACTGACGGACCAGGCGGGAGCTATTGCGGCTGGGTTAGAGCGCAGCCCTGATAAGACTTGGCTGTCGAAAATGTGGAAAAGCCTCTCGTCCCAGAACGAGTGATCCGGAGGCAAGAAACTGGAAGTGCTATCTGGTTAGTTTCGGAAAACCCCGATTTCCGCGGGACGCTACCGGCTCCCCCGCGTTGGCGCTGGGGACAGGATGTTCCCCAGGGGACCCTTTATGCGCCGGCGCAGAATCGCCAAAATCGGCCCCCCAACGGGCTTCAGGGTCCCCGGTCTAGCCGTGCGGGTTGGTCTGTGAGGTCATGGCCTGCCGCAGCGGCCACACCGGCCGCTCCGGGCTGGTGGGCCTCGGCCTTTGTTCAACGCTGGTCGCGTGATGACCTACGACCGGCTGCTGCGACGGTTTTAGGGCCTGCGGAGGTCGGGCGACTCGCGGCGGGTGCGCACCGCCGCCAAGCAGCTCCGCCGCAAGCTGGGTGACGACGCCAACAACCCCACATACATCCTCAACGAGCCGAGCGTCGGATACCGCATGGCGAAGGGTGATGCGACGGGACCTGAGACTGAGCCGTGACCGTGGCTACGCCCGGCCGCAGGAACATGCCGGCTTCCGCAAATCGCGCCGGTGTCAGGACTCGTTGCCCTCTGTCTCGGACAGGTACCGATAGACGCTGGCCCTGGTGACATCCAGGACCTCGGCGATCTCCACCACGGGCATCTTCCTGTCCCGGAGCCTTCTGGCCACCCGGGCGCGGAAGCCCCGCTCCAGGACCGCCGCCAGCGCGGCCAGCGCTCTTGGGACCTCCGGGTTGAGTCCAGTTGCCATGACCGCCTCCCGCACGGGCGTGCTCACTTATACCATTGCCGATATACCATTTCCGGCGCATTTCAGTCAAAGGGGCTGAGACACCAGGGGGGATTTCCGGCGCACCCGGAGACCCTCAGGGGGGGTATCATCCGCGCGAGGATTTTTGAAGCTGGACCAGTGCAAGAAAAGTGCGAGGGGGTGTCCAGCTACGGGTTGTGGGGTTTGTGCGCTCATACCTGTGCAAGAATGTTGTCCCTAGAACGGATGTCAGTATCTGCACGATTTGCAGATACGGCTCAGCTAGGGCGGGTGTGCAAGAAAAGTGTCCGGCCGTCCGGGAGGGGGGTACAGGGGGGGTCCTTGTCTAAGAAATTGAGGCTAAATTAGCCGTATACCTGTGTAACTTTTTTGTCCGGTCCGTTTTTCGCCCTCTGGCGGCCCGGACCGTGGCCATCTGAGACACCGGCGGGGCTGAACCGGACCTGGAGGCGTGGCGAGCCGGGGGCTGGCCGAGGGTGATTCCCGCGTTGGGGGGGCGTGCTCTGTCTCGTCCGGCGTCCCGCTGGTACGGCCCCGGCCTGCCCCTGCTCCCCGGGGCAGCTGCCCGCCTGGCGTGGAGGTTGCGGCGTCGCGTGCCCGTCCCCATGTCGGCGGGGCCTGCCGGGTGCTCCGGCGCATCTTCGAGCGCACAGACGCCCACCCAGCCTTTCGGGGCCGTCTTTCCCCTGCTTGCCGCCGGACGTATTGGGGTCTGTCCCCGGCGTTGCGGATTCCTGGTTCCGGCTTGAGCGTACGGCGGCCCCCCGTTCAGCCGGAGATGTCCGCGGGCAGGGGGATTTCCTGTTCCGTTGCCCCGGCCAGACGGCTGTCGGCCGGCAGGGGCAGTGAGTACTGGACCACCGCCCGGTCCGGGAGGAGCCTTATGCGGGTTATGAACGTGGCGAGGAAGTTCCGGGCGTTCTCCACTCCGTCCACCGCCCGTAGGAAGAAGTAGGCGTCGTCCTTGAGCAGGCCGATGTCCTCGAATGGGAAGTCGCTTCCCGTCTCGCCCTGTTCGTCCAGTTCCTTGATGATGTATGACTTCAGGCTTGAGATGTTCCTTTCGGTCAGGACCGTTTCCATCACGCCGCTGATCACCCGCCGGTCGGTGGTGTCGACCTGGACCTCCAGGGGCTGGTGTCCGCTGCCGCCCGGGCCGTGGTCCTCGCTGCAGGCGTACTGGGCTTCGTGGTCCTGGCCCGACGTTTTGTAGTCCATTGGGGCGCCGCATAGGCCGCAGCTTACGAGTCCGTCGAGTGGGGATTGGGGCGCGGCGCTGGTCATCATGGCGGGATGCTCCTTGTTGGATGTGCTGATTGCGGGCGTCCGGGTGGGATCTCATACCGTGGGCGCTGGTTTCCCGGGCGCGGTCCGTTCCTGTGCGCGTTTGGGCGTGGTGCGGGGCGCCGGGCCGGCACTCTTGGAGCAGGTTGGGTGGGCCGTTTCTGACCCGCCCTTGGTCTGTTTTCTTCCGGTATTGGGGCCGTGGTCCCTGCGTTCACGGATTCATGGGCAGCCTGCCAGGCTCCCGGCCCTTGCGGAGACTGCCCTGCAGGCGCTCCACTCCCGGAGGGCTGGGCTCCATCCTCTTGCCGCTGTATAGCGGGCTGCTGCTACTGTTGGGGTGCCGGAGTGCTATACAGAGAGCGGTCTGCTATGCCGAGAAAACAATTGAACGTCACACTGAGCCCTGAGCAATACGCAGCGGTGCAGGAAGCGGCTGCCGAGGAGGGGGTAAAAGGTGGCGACCCACTGCCGGGAGGCTATCCTGGCCAGGGCGATGCCGGAGCCGGAGTTCCCCCGACGTGGCCGCGTTGCCGGCCTGGCTGCTGCACTTCCTGATATTCGTCACCAAGGGTAAGACGAAGCCTGTATAGCCTGAAGTATAGCTCCCTGGGATGCCTCATTGCTATACAGCTATGAGGCTGTTCTTTCCAGCCCCTGTCGCTCGTCCTCTGACCCTTTCACCATCCGGCCTTCCCGCAGTGCGGGCAGGGCGCACGGGCGACGCGCCGCCACTCGACGCCGTTCCGGGCGGTGATCTCCTGCTGGCAGTGGAGGCAGTTCGCCCAGTGCTCGTTGTCCTCGTCGAGGTCCTCGGCAGCCAGCTCCAGGCAGTCGGCGCAGCCGGCCACCCTGGCGGGGTCGTCCGTGTACACGGCGGTCACGGCGTCGTTGCCGCACAGGGGGCAGTCCCCCGGGGCGTAGTGGACCACGCCCCCGTCTTCGTCCGGCGTGTAGTCCCGCTCCGGTCCCTGGTCCGCCGGGGGCGACTGGCTGAAGCCTTCCGGGGTGTGGTCGGACCGGCGCGCTGGGTGTCCGAAGGGGAGCTCCGGGTCCTCGGAGAGAGCGTCCGGGTTATTGCTGCTGGACATGGCTCAGAGCCGCTCCGCTTCTACCGGCGCCAGTCGTTGTCCCACTGGGTCTACTGCCAGCAGGGCGTCCTCCAGCGTGACCACTCCCAGCAGACTGGGTTGGTTTTCCTCTGCGAATATCACCTGTGTTGCGAAGATCTGGTCCTCCAGCCTGACCACTGTCCAGCCTATGTCTACTGGGACCGAGCTTCCGTCGGCCAGCCGGGACCGGGCTGAGCGTCTCACTGGCACTCCCAGCCTCTGCAGCAGCGCTCTGGGCACGGCCGTGAAGGTTGACCCGGTGTCCACAGTCACCTCGAGGTCCTCGAACTGCCTGCCCTGCTGGTTTCCGACACCTATGGTTACAACCAGTTTTCCCACTGTGGCCTGCTTTGCATAAAAAATGTTTTTAATTGGTTTTTATTCCTGACGGTCCCGTTTTCAATCCCTCTTGGGGGGGGTCGTTCGGTCCCCTTCCGTACCGGTACCCGTTGCCTCTTTCCAGGAGGGTCACGGCTTGGAGTTTCATTCCCTTCTTGCCGCTGGCGTCCGCCCGGGTGTTGCCGTTGGTCATTGTGGCGTAGCCCGTCACTGTCCCGTCGGCTGGGTGGGTGTACCGGACCAGGTCCCCGGTGGTTATTCCCTGGGTGTATCCCTCGGCGTAGCAGGCGCAGGGCTCGGGGCAGTCGCATAGGGGACGGGCGCTGTCGGTCATGGCGGACGCCGCCGGGTTGTCTGCGTACGGGGGCGGTCTCACGAGTTCGGGCCTGATCAGGTCAGCCATTTCAGGGCCTCTCCCGCCGCTTCGCCCCGTGTGTAGCGGGCCACCATGTCGCCGTGCTTCCACCGGCCCTGGCGCTGGACCGCCGCGTTGGGCGCTCCCGCCGCCACCATCCGACGGGCCATTCCGATGCGGCCGCTGTGTCCATTGAAACCGTCGCCCAGACCGGCGGCCCGCGCCGCAGCCCGCACCCGGTTGGCCAGGGCCTCGCCGGTCAGCCCCAAGACGGCAGTGGTGGGCGTGGCATCATCGGGCCGGATCTCCCGCAGGGCGCGGGCGGTGGCCGCGGTCACTGCCACTGTTGCCGGTTCGGGCTGGTTCTTGCCCTTCTGGACTGTGAGACGGGCCGTGCCGTCGGGCCACAGCTCCACGTCTCCCCAAGTCAGGTCGGCGGCCTCGGAGCGTCGCAACCCGCCGTCGGCCAGGACTCCAATGATCGCCAGGTCAAGGGCGGCGCGGCGCTGGGCGGTCTCCGCCGATTCCATCCGTCCCCCACGGCCCCGCCGGGGCAGGCGCAAACCCTCCCGGACCCGCGCCAGGGCATCAGCGGTGAGGGCGCCGGCCTGCCTGGGCGCCGGGGCCCGGTTGCGCCAGCCCCTTACGGCCTCGGCCACCACCGGGTGGCGGGCGGGGTTGTCGTCCTTCTGCATGCCTGCGGCGGCGTGGAAATGGGAGATGGCGGAGCGGGCCAGCTGGATGGCGGCAATGGAGCGGCCGGAGGCCGCCAGGTGGCCCAGGTAGAGGGCCACGGACTGCGGGCTGGCGGGCAGAGCTGGGTGGTCGCCGGCCTCGGCCCAAGCCTGGAACCGCAGCCAGGCGGAGGCATAGGCCCGGCGGGTGTTGTCGGCCTTGGCGTCCCGGAGGCCGGAGGCGACGGCCTGGGCCGCCTCGCGGTCGCGCTCCGTCAGCTCCAGGGGGTTGTGGATCTGCCGGATGGTGACCAGATCGCTGGTCATGGGCGCTCCTGTAAAACTCGTGATAATATGACATTATCACGAGCTTATCAGAGCCCAGAATCGAGCAGTTTCAGACCTCCTCCGTCGCTCTGCCCGCAGATTGGGCAGTGCCAGCCCGTTCCTCCTGATGGTTGTCTCCCGACGCCCTCTCTCGGCATCACTTTCTGACCTGTCCAGGCCCTTTCTGAGCCGTCCACGCGCCCGCACGGGCGTTTTTCGAGAGGTCGTTCCCGGAGGGATCAATCCCCCGGAGGCGGCGAAGGGATCTCCAGGTCTGCATTGGAACTGGCATGGTCCCGGAGGATCTGTGCGACCAGCCCCAGCCACCGCGTCCCGCCGGTCTCCCCGTCCTCCCCCGTCTGGGCCTTGAACCAGGCTATCGTCTCCCGGTCCAGGGTGACGGTCACCCGCTGGATGAGGCCAGCCTTCAGGGCCTCCTTCTGCCGCGCCGCCCGCTCGTAGGCCTCGGGGAAGAGCTCCTGGGTGGTCTTGGCGCCCTCGAACCAGGCATCGTCCAGCTCGAAGTCGTCGGGGTCGCTGGCTATCTGGTCGTCGATGGCCTTGCTCTCCTCAGCGGTGGGCATGATGATCTGGTCGCCGGCGTCGGTGATCAGGATGTCAACTTTTTGCCTGCGCATATCTGGCGACCTCCCTATCGTTTGCCTTTCTCATGGTGATGATTCTGGTAGATGGACCGCGCGGTATCCATACGACGACGTACATTCGTTCAGCAACCAGTCCGACTTGACGGGCATTCATCATGGTGGCGCCTGAGAGCGGAATGCCGTCAATTCGTATCTGAAAATGCCTTTTTGGAGGGCTCTGGTGGGCTAGAATAGTCTGGAAGACCGAACGGACAAAAACATCTGAGGAGGGAAAGAGATGCGAAACAAGGGGGATTTTCTGGCGGGCCTGCTTGCGGGAGCAGTGGCCGGCGCCGTTGCGGCAATGCTCCTGACCCCGAAAAGTGGTAGCGAGGCCAGGGAATTCATTGCCGATCGAGCAGTCAGACTCAGGGAGAGGACCGAGGGTCCATTATCCAACATCCGGGAGACGGCCTAAACCAAAGCCAAGGTGAAATGCGCAGATAGTGGGGGTCAAACAGCGGTGCCGGATCATTCTCCAAGTACGGATGAGAGGGCTTCACTGACGCAACCAAGCCAATCTTCATCGCCCCTCGAATGTACATCCAACCTTGGCTTTAGTTTAAGTTCTTCCCGTCCTAGTGTCTCGGACTTGGGATTGCTTATTCTCGACAAGGCACAGTGGCGTACTTCCCAACGCCCTAGCCGAAGGCTGGCTTGTTGACCATCAGGTAGAGGGAGCAGATCGGCAAGGCTACTGCAAGTGTCCCCCAGAAGTACCACTTGCGGAGCGCCGAGAAGAATTCTGATGGTGGCGAGTCCGGGTAGTCCGCCGGGTCAGAGAACACAGCCATGCGATGTTGGACGGGGATGAGTATTCCCACCCATATGACGCCGGATGCGGTGAACAGTGCTAGAAATCTGGCCGGAAAGTGGCGGCAGCCGGGCCAGTGGCTATACTTGGGGTCAACAAGCATAGCGAGGGCGGAGAATGCTGGGAGAGCGATCGGACCAGAGGGGACTTTGGGAAGCGGACCGGCTGTACCTGGACCACGTGGGGCGGGAAAGCTTCTACGGTCTCCTGGCATCGCTGCGGGGCCGGCTGTTCCGGGACGCCGAATTCGCCGAGTTCTACTGCCCCGACAACGGCCGGGACAGCGTGCCGCCCAGCCTGCTGGCGACGGCGCTGCTGCTCCAGTCCCACGACAAGGTCAGCGACGCCGAGGCGAAGGCCCGGGCTGACTTTGACCTCCGGTGGAAAGTGGCGCTGGGGATTGAGGCGGAAGACCGGCCCTTCGCCAAGAGCACGCTGCAGGTGTTTCGCGCCCAGCTGATCCTGCACGACAAGGTGCGGGAGGTATTCGAGTCCAGTCTGAGACTGGCCCGGGAGTCGGGCTGTCTGAAAGGGCGTGGGATGCGGGTGGCATTGGACACGACCAACATCCTGGGACGGGGCGCGGTGAGGGACACCTACAATCTATTGGCCGACGGGATCGTCAAATTGTTGCGGGCGCTGGCGGCGGTGGAGCAAGCTCCGGTCAGCGAATTGGCCCAGGCCCGGGGATACCATCGATACCTAGGCTCCAGCATCAAGGGTGAAGCGGCCATCGACTGGTCCGACCGGCAGGCGCGGGCGGCGCTGCTGGCCGGGATTGTTGCTGACGCAGACCGGTTGTTGGAATTATCGCGTCAGGCGCAGGGGGAATTGCCCGAGGACAGCGCTGAGCGTCAGCGGATTGTGGCCGCGGCGGAACTTCTGGGGCAGTTGCTGCTCCAGGACGTGGAGCGGACCGAAGGCGGGGCGAGTCTCAAGGATGGGGTGAGCCGGGACCGGATGATGTCGGTGCACGACCCGGAGATGCGCCACGGCCACAAGAGCAGCAGCCGGCGGTTCGACGGGCACAAGGCGGCGATTGTGGTGGACACCGACTCCCAGCTGATCACCGCCGTGGACGTACTGCCCGGCAACGCTCCGGACAATCTGGGGGCGCTGGAACTGGTGGAGGAAAGCGAGGCCAACACCGGTGTGTCGGTGGCAGAGGCCATGGGCGATGCCGCCTACGGAGACGGCGATACCAGGCAGGCCTTCGCCGATGCGGGCCGCACCCTGATTGCCAGGGTGCCGGGGCGTCCCAACCGGACCCACTTTCCGAAAGAGGACTTCCATATTGACCTGGAGGCGGGTTCTTGCACCTGTCCGGCGGGGAATGTTACCCGGACGATGGTGCCGGTGGGACGGCGCACCGGCCAAACGGGTCGGACTTACCGTTTGGAGGCCTTCCGATTCGACGCGGCGGTCTGCGGGGTATGCTCCCTGCGGTCCCAGTGCGTGGCGGCAAAACCGGGTACGGGACGAACGGTGCAACTGCACCCGCAGGAAGCGCTGTTACAGCAGGCCCGCGCCCTGCAGCAGAGCGAGGCCTTTGCCGAGTACCGGCAGCGCCGCGTGGTGGTGGAGCACCGGCTGGCGCGGCTGGTCCAATTGGGAATCCGCCAGTCTCGCTACTTCGGCCGCATCAAAACCCGGTTCCAGCTGTACCTGGCGGCCACGGTGGCCAACCTGACCCTGGTGGCCACCAAAGCCGGTATGACGGGAGGAACCGGCTCCGGTCCCAGTGCCGGCAGCGCCCAGGTCGCTGGAATGGTCAACTCCGCCACCGCATGGCTCGGGCAAATTTGGACCCTCACCCTGCTCGTATCGGCCTTACTGACCAAATCCCTCTTCCCAATAAGGGGTTTCCGTCCGGGTTTCTAGGGCGACAGTTATCCAGGACAACTGGTGAAATGCGCCCTGCCCACCCCATTGGGCAAACACCATGGCAAACCCGTTCATCAGTATCAGGAGCACACCAGGCAGGGTGAAGAGTAGGTCGGCGCGGATAACAGCCTTGGCGGAGAAGTGTATGACATTGACGCTCCGAGTTCGCTCCGCCATCAGCATCCATGCAGCGGTAACGATGATGTTCCCGAGGAAGACCACCGCGCCACCTATATGCAGGAAAGTGTGCCATCTATACGGGAACAGCGGTAGGGATACCGCCAACGCAGCAACGACAAGGAAGCCATAAGCTAACCATTCATTCCGGTGAATATATCGCAAGGTCAGTCCTCTCGATGAGACTCAGAGCCGTACACGGATATAGGCCAGCCACTACGGATACCGACTAGTCTACAACGGTGTGGAGGGCAGGACACCCCATGCTAACTCGCCATGCCATTAGGGGCGTCGGGAGACGCCACCAAAAAGGATATGGTGGATGGCGGAACATCCTCACAACGGTGCGCACCCAATCCAGAGTCGCCGGAAGCCTTCCGGTTCGTGACCTGTCGAAATGGCTCTCCACCATCCGAAGGGAGCTGAAGCCCAAAGAAGAGGTCATCCTCGGTTAGCATCAGCTGCATCCTCTTACCGTCCCCCGGCGGGCCTACGGCTCGATCCTGTAAGGCTGATCCCACCAAACTGGACAAAATCAAGAACCTTCGTGATTAAACTAATACCAAGGTGAAATACGCATATGGAGGAAGTCAACCGGCGGCGCCAGACTGTCCTCCAGGCACAGGTGGAAGAGCTTCACCGTGGCGCCTGAGCCAATCTTCATCGCCCCATAAATGTAGATTCCACCTTGGCTTTAGTTTAGGAAACTATCCCGCTTTTGAGATAGTTTCCCAGGGTCAACCCCCTTCCTGGCAGGAGAGAGGGTAACTTTTTACGGTCCGAAATTCCCCATTTTAATCCCCAAAAACCCGGTTTCAGTTTCCCATAGCGATGTTATATCCTCCGTGATGTTCAGCCCCTCTCCAAATAGGAGAGGGGCTTCCTGTTTTGCCGGTCATTCCAACCAACCCATCTGAATCTTGAGGAGCGTGAATATGTTTTCGGCAAATTCCTACGAAAGTTTGCATGGAATCCGCGTCAGCCACGCCGGGGGCATCCGCTGCGAGTGGCGGGGAGAAGCGGAACCCCGGCATGAGGCGAGGGACGACCGCAACCGGTGCGCCCGAAACGCTGCCTACCGGCTGGACTGCGATTACGCATTCTACGATTTCAACCTGTGCACCCAGCACGCCAAGATGGTAGTGAAGCGCCGGACCGGGGGTGAGGTGATGGCTGAAGATTTGGCGGAGGCCGCAAGGCGGAACAGGGGAATCCCCCCGATCGCCTTGCAGGCCTTTGCCGCTGGATGGTCCGCGGCCATGGAGTCCATCGAAGAGTTGGACGAGGCGCCCTGACCCGGACGACCGGCCGGAGCCCGCGTCCCCTGGTACGGTAGGTCCCCACCATCCACTCCAGCCCCACAGTCCCCTCCCCGCCGCCGCCTTCAGATAGAGTCCGGGATGTGGTTGAGTGCAAGGCTTCCTCCCAAACCTCACCAGATGAACAGGGGTCCAGATAGCAAGAAGCTAATGGAATCGGAGGGCAAACCAGACCGCTCACAAGACCACTCCAGTCCTGGCCATCCCGACGGAGAACCATCCCATGTAGAGTCTCCCGGCCTGCCACTGGTAGGTGAAGTCGGCGTTATCCAACCCGTCCTCGTCGGCGACGCCCGACGTGAGGGTCTCCTCTACCTCGGCGGTGCCGCTGATGCTCGGCGCGCCCGTCGCCGGGGGGCTGTTGAGGCGGGTCTCCACCGCAGCCGGGGGACTGGCTTCTTTGCCGGTCGTACTTGACCTGTTTCTGCCTCTTGGCTTTTGCCTGGGCAGGGTCAGGTGCGGTGCGCTGTTTCGTGTTTGTGGCCCTCGGGGTTGCTTTCTTGAGGGTTTTCCCTGTCCCAGCTGGGTTCTTCTTCTTAGGCGGGCATCCGCCCTTGTTGGCCGGCTCCGGCAGGGAGAAGGAGAACTCGAAAGGATGGCCTACTGCCCACTTAGGCGGCCTTCCGTAGGTAATAGGGTCTAGCGCGATGCGGCCTGTGCCCGCGGGAAAGCTTGGCGTGGGGTCGACATACAACGAGTAGGTGGCACACCGTGGAGGGCCTATGCCGGGGGGGCCGGAGTACCGCCGATGCGTAATGCCCAAATGACTATCCCGTTTATGATAACCACAGGTACAAACGAGATGAGGACCACGGCAAAGGCTCGGAGGGTCGACGTATAGTCCAAGCTCTGCCGCACCGCAATCACCATCGCGGCAAACTGCCACAACGCCGCAACCAGTTCAATAATCAACCCGAGAATCGGAATGAAGGTGAAGACCTTCAGAATTCCCGGAGTTTGTGCAAACCCGGTTCCTCGAGCCAACTGACCCCAATCTGCCTGGGTATCCCGGGTTCCCAGGATTTTGCTTCCGACGAACCAAGCCAATAATGCCCACACGGCCCAGGACAACAATGAGCGCAGCACTCCGAAGACCACATCCCTGAGCAGGTCGGCTTCGCCTGCCAGCAGAGTGCCCACGCCGGTGGCGATGGAAACGACGATTACGATGAGCATCGCTTGCAGCGTGGCGCTGGAGTCGTGCTCCACGTCCTCGAAGGTGGCTACATTCAAACGGGCGACGCCCAACATTCTTGCCAGCATCGAACGACCTCTCAGTCCGCTCTTTCGCGGGTCGGTTGAAATTGTTCGGGAATCACATTTTTCCCATTTCGGGAACGTTACCACGCCGGAGCACCGCGATGACGCCGGTCCGGTTGCAGGATTTGCCCAGTTTGAGGCCCCCGAGTCCAAACATGGCAGCGGAGATTGCCGCCCAGGTCCGGCAACCGGTGGGAGTTCTACACTCGGATGCACTGGTGGCAAAAGAATGGGTCGGCTTGTGTCAAGCAACTGTCTTGAAAGTCAATAGGAATGGGTGAGGGACTTGGTGTCCGGGTGGTTCCAAGACGAGCCGTACTTGAGCATGGAGTTGAGGATTATCAGCAACTTGCGCATACAGGCGGTCAGAGCCAGCTTTTTCGGCTTGCCGGCCGACAACAGGCGCTGGTAGAAGTCCCTGATGACCGGGTTGAAGCGGCTGGCTACCAACGCCCTCATGTAGAGGGCTGTGCGGACCCTGGCCCGTCCACCCCAGACGGTGCGTTTGCCCCGCAGGGTACCACTGTCCCGGTTGAAGGGAGCCACGCCCACCAGGGCAGCGATCTGTCGGCGGTTGAGAGTGCCCAGTTCGGGCAGGTATGCCAGAAGGGTAAGGGAGATCTGGTTTCCGATGCCAGGTACGCTGCGCAGCAGGTCGTCCTTCTCCCGCCATACAGGACTCTGGCGGAGGGTCTGGCGCAAGCCCTGGTCCAGGTCGTCCAGCTGCTGCTTGAGCCAGGCGATGTGGGCCTCGATGCTGGGCCGGACGGCCATGGCAGCACTGGAGAGGCGGTTCCTCTCCGCTACCAGCATGGTCATCACCTGGTGTCTGCGGGCCACCAGCGAGCTGAGGACTTGGGTCTCGGCGTCCCGGAGGGGACGTCGGGGAGGACGGACGGCCTCGGCGAAGTGAGCCAGGACCGCCGCATCCAGGGAATCGGTTTTGGCCAGCCGCCCAGTGGCCTTGGCAAAGTCCCGCACCTGGCGAGGGTTGACTACCACCACCGGCAGGGAGGCAGCTGACAGGGCTGCCACCAAGGGCAGTTCCAGCCCACCCGTAGCCTCCAGCACCAGGGCTGCGGGATTGAGTTGCTGCATCTGGGCCACCAGCGCCGCGATCCCGGCCGGGTCGTTGGAGACCTCGCGCCTGTCTCCCCCAGGACGGATGGCCACATCCACCTGGGCCTTGGCCACATCGATCCCTACGTAGATACCGTGTTGCTCCATGAGAACCTCCCTGCGAACCGTCGGCCCGTCCTTGCGAGATGCGGGCTTGGTTGGCCCAGGCAACTGTGCGGGCTCTGTTCTGATAAGGGTGCGGCGACCCAAGCTTGACAACGGTCTTCCATGACCCAGGGCGGGCCGGTCTGCCGCACCCCGCACACCTTCAAGAGAGAAAATTATCCACCTCCAAGCCAAGATACAAGGGCGGCGAGAAGGTGTACCACCGACATGAACGCCTGACATCAGTAGATCAGACAGAGGGTCGACAATGGAGGAGTAGGAACGGACAGCGTTGTCAGCGCGTTATGCGTTGTCCGGGTCTTCGGGAGCTTGGGGCACGGCGTTCTCGCGGCTGCGCTTGAGGCGGTAGCTGTCGCCGTTCATCTCGAGGATGTGGACGTGGTGGGTGAGCCGGTCCAGCAGCGCTCCAGTCAATCGTTCTGAGCCAAATACCTCGGTCCATTCGTCGAAGGGCAGGTTGGTGGTGACCAGGATGGAGCCCCGCTCGTAGCGCTGGCTGAAGACCTCGAAGAGGAGTTCCGCGCCGGTGGGGGACAGGGGGACGAAGCCCAACTCGTCGACGATCAGCAGGTTCAGGCGAGACAGTTGTCTCTGTTAATGCAGCAGGCGTCTCTCGTCCCGGGCCTCCAGCGGTCCGCTTTACCTCGTCTTCACCGGCGCGACGGGCCAGCGCGGTTCCCCAGTCAAGGAGGCTGCCCGGGCTTACTGCGGGGATATGACCACCTGGAGCGTGGCCGGTGGAACGTCGCCCAGAGCGTCTTTGTCGATGTAGACGCTCTGGATGACGTCGCCGTCCTTGGTGCCGTACACGACCTTGTTCTTCGTGTCCTTGGTCTTGTGCAGCGTCAGAGTCAACTTTTCCATCGTTTTCATCTCCTCATGTCAACATGTGGGGATTCTAGCGGAGCGGGTTTGGTGGCCTTCTCGGAAAAGACTCCACCCGTCGTTGCGGCAAGGGCGGTTCGGATGGCCTCGGCAGTTGTAACCGTAGTCGTCATATCCTCTCTTCCAGTCCGGAGACTCGCAGCAAGTCGGCCGGCGTGATGATGGCGATGCCACGGAACGAGTTCAATGTGAGCAGGTCATCGTCTCCGGTCACAATGCAATCCGCATTGCCACTGACAGCCAATTCCAGAATCTGATCGTCTTTCGGGTCCCGACAGACTTCCACCGTCTCGGTGATCGCCACCAATTCTGGTTCACCCATGAACGCCATCAGGAACTCGTCACGCTCCTCTCTGGTAACGTACCTGTCAAACCGAGGTCGGTTGAGCACGTCCTGCAACTCCTGCGCCAGCGCTGCGGAAACTAAAATCGTGCCGGTATCCAAGGCCTTGATCAATGCCCGCCCCGGCGCTGAACCGTTGAAAAGCAAAGCGCTGACGATGGCGTTGGTATCGAATACCGTTCGGGTCATTCCTCACCCAGGATTGATCGTAGAATTTCAGGGGTCAGCCCGCGTTGCTGCGCGTTGCGGCTGATTTCCGCCATCGTTTCCCGAACCGGCCTTCCCGGCGTCGTCACTTCACGCAGCCGCAAGTTAATCATCAAATCCAGTTTGCGCCGGTCGTGATCCGATGCATTCCGATAGGCAGCCGCTATATCGGAATCCACCGACACTGTTATCTGCTCCGCCATTGCGTTACACCTCATGATTTTGACCGCGTTATACGTAACGATAGCACAACCGAGTGGTATGACGGACGGGACACAGTCCCGCCAGGTCCGGAGCTGGAGCTGCTTCGCATGACGGGTTGCGCTCCGGGCTTCCCTACTTAGGCTCCATGATAGCCACCCACGTTACCAGCTCGAAGTCGCTGGCACTGCTGGAGTTGATCCCCAGCCTGACGGACATGATGCGTAAAGCGGTGGAGGCCCGGGGCGGTCTCCTTGGAGGTGCTCTTCACCCTCATCGCCGAACGCTACGAGCAGCGCTCCTTGGGTTTAACCTCCGCACGGTGGTCCTGGAAATGTCCAGATTCCGGGCAATCCTCCGGATGGAACGGCCCGCGCCTTTCAGTTGGTGAAAGAGTTTTGCGAGTCCCATCTGAGCCTGTCCAAAGAGTCAGCATGTGTTCCGAGTTGCACACAGTGTGAAGCATGGGCCTGGGAGACTGCGTTGGCCCGCAGACCCTCAGCCTCTCAGCCACACATTCAGGGCCTTGCGTGGCCGTATCTCGCTCGGCCGGTAGCCCTCGGCAATGGCCGCGCCGCCCCACCGGTAGGTCCGGACATCGCGGATGTCCCGCAGCGCCCCGTCAACCAGGGCGCACATGTACCGGGCCAGGGCCGTCCTCCTGCCCGTGATCTCCACGATGCAGTCTCCGTACTGACCGTATGCCTCGGCAAGGGTCCGGCGGGGAGACCGCGGGGGAATGGCCACCCGCTCGTATCCAAACTGGCGGAGCACCAGCTCCTCCACATCCCGCCGGGCGAGTCGGGGCTCCGGCCCAACAGGTCCCTTCCACCCGGCTGATGCCTTGCCGGTCGGGGTCAGGCCGTTTTCCCGCATCGCTGCGGCCGCTGCCTTGCCGGTCGGGGTCAGGCCGTTTTCCCGCATCGCTGCGGCCGCTGCCTTGCGGACCGCCCGGTAGTCCTCGCCGGTCAGGATGGCGATTGCCCGGACCAGGTGGTCGTCGCCCTTCCCAGGTCCCCCCGCGGCGGCGCGCCCACCGTCATCGTAGCGGTAAGGCAGGCCATCCGGGGGCGGCTGGGGGCCGGGCCGGTCTCGTCGTCTGCTCATCTGCACCACCTCCTACATTGCCTTCATTGTCTTGCCGTCCTCACATGATAATTGGGAGGTGCGGTCATCCGTTTTGACGGATACGATGTGGCCCGCCAGCCCTGTCGGGTGGGCAAACCGGCTATTGGGGAGACGACTGCAGCGGGTTGGTGATTAACGGCAATTGGTCCTGCCGGTTACGGCGACTCCCAGAGGCGGCGCCGAATCCGGGGGTGACCCCGGGGACGTCGCCGTCCGCGATGGAGACGACAAATTCGTTCCTGGCCCCCAGGGATGCCTCCGCAAGGGTTTGCCCGGCCGGCCCAGGGAGCCTGCCATGTGTCCCGAACCAGCCGGCCGGGCCTCTAGACTGGCTGCTCGGCGATGGACGCAGCCCCGCCGTCGTCTTCGGCAACCCCGACGGTGTAGACATTCACGACGCCGGCGTGCTGGATGACCACCTGGCGGGCGGTCAGGCCCATTACCGCAGGGTGCGGCGGCGTTAACGGGCCCTCGGCGGCCGCACCGGGGAGGTCCTCCGCCAACCCGGGCATCAGGACCGCCGCCTCCTCCTGGATGTGCCTGGCGGTGGGCGGGGAGTAGATCCCCTCGACGTCGTGGACCTCCGTCAGCCGCTCGACCAGGTTGCCGCTGCCCCACAGGACGTTCACGCGGCAGTTGGCAGCCCGTTCCTGGATACGAGGGTCCGGGTCGGGCATGTCCGGGAAGGCGAGGACTGCGACCATGTAGACCTTGTACCTCCCCTTGGTCCACAGGGCGGCGCGGATGCTCATCGCCGCGTCCCAGGTCAGTTTTACCGGGTCCTGCATCAGCTCGCGTTCGCCGTTGGTGTAGAGGAACCACCGCCCTCCTTCGATGGCGTAATGTCCACCCTTGATCTGTATTCCGAAGTGGGCCACGTCCTCTATCCAGACCGCGAAGTCCAACTCGGGGGCGTCGCGTTGCGCCCTGATCTCGTATATGGCGGCTCCGGGGGCGCCGCTGCCGGCAAGCTGGTCGTAGACCTGCATTTCGGCCTGGCGCCTGAGGTCCGCGCGCCGGTGTTCGGGGAACTCGTTCAGCATTTTCATGTGGGGTCTTCTCCTTGTTCGAGCGTTGGGGTAATCCGGGATGCCCCCGGCGGCTGCGCAGGATGTCAGGCCGCGCCCCGCCGGGGGCGGAGGGGGCGCGGTCCATATGCAGGGCGGTCTTCACCAGCCCGCCGGCGGGCTGCCTGGGGGAAGTCCCTCGCCGTGAGCCGGCCGGCCTGGGCCCAAAATGAGAAACACCGCAGCGCTTGCTGCGGTGGCTATGGGCAAGTGGGCCCGGCGCCTCCCGGTCCCGGACGGTCGCCGCCGCCGCGCCGGTGTCTCTGACGTGGACCCGCAGGGCGGTCTGGTACCCGGATGCAGCGGTGGTGATGGTCCTTCGAGGTTGTCCCAGAGGTGGTCGCCTGGAGCCGGATCTGGCAACCCCCGGTCACCCGTTATTGCGGAAGAACGGGGCTTTAACCCCCCTGAGCCACCGCCGGAGCGGTGACACCGGCACCAGCGGCGACGTAACCGCTGGGATGAGGCTGGTCCGCCACTGCTCGATCTCATCGACCCTCCGGGTCAGGGCATCGACGCCGCTCCGAAGCTCCGCCATCTGGTCGCCGTTACGGGCCTCCTCAGGGTCCACGTCGGGGCGGAGCTGCGGCGGCAGATCCAGGTGCTCTGCGTATTCCCGGAGTCCCCGCTCGATGGCGTCCCGCATCCGCGGAGTCATGGTGTCCCGCTTGACCCAATCCGCCACAGTCCCCCGGTTGACGCCCAGCAGCCGCGCCGCGCCGCGCTGTCCTTCGCGGTCCACCAGCAGCTCCAGGGCCTCCAGCATCTCACTATCATCCATCCCCGCCCCTCCGGCTGGCATTCCGGCTTCAGACACCGTGGCCGGGTGAAAGACGGCCTGGATGTCGGCCTACCAGCCACTTTTGTAGAGTATGCAGCCAGTGCTGCTGACCATGCCCGTCTTTCCTGGACGGGTTTCAGCCGCAATCACGCCTCTTTGGCTGGCAGGGCTATGGCCAGGCTGCCTGGCTCCAGGCTTTCTCAGCCGGATTCACGGCCAAGGGTATGCTGTGGGAATGAAAAGCCCCCAACCATTTCGGCCGAGGTCTTGACCTGTCACCACACTGCCCAAGTCTGTTAGGTTGTTTTCAATCAGGCCAACAGCATGACCTGTTTCCAGCACCGCAGGCCGGGGTTCCAGCCCTAGGCTACGATGGCTGGCTGTGGCTGAACAGGTTCCCATCACCCCGTCCATTCCTGCTGAAGTCGCGGTCAGAGATACCGCCGACGAGATCAGCTTCCTGGAGGCCCTTGGGCCGAACACCAGCATACCTGGCTGGCAATTCGCGACAGGGTGCGGGGAGTTCCCCCCGCCCTTCGGTGCGACGAAGTTACTGGTCCTGCTTCAGGTAACTGAAACGCGTCTCGCGACCCACGCCCAAGGTCTAGGAGATTCCATGTCAATGGTCGGCATTAAGGTCGGCCATCACGTGGCGGATTGCCTTGCTGGTCCTCCTTCCGGTGGTTTGTCCGTCAGCCCTGCAGCAACCGGCCGCGCACACGGGCGAGAGGGCGCGGCGACAACTGACAATTGCTTGTTGACCTGTACCCAAGGCGCTGACTACGGTTGGTGGATCACTACCGGGGGTGGAATTCCGTGGACGTCAGTAGCAAGTCAGCGTTCCTGGCCGCTGAGCACCGCCGCAACGTGGCCGAGTTCGTTGAGGCTATTGCCAGCATTGTGCCGGGTGACCTGGGAATCGAAGAGCGGCACGAGCTTGAGGCCAAGGTGCGGTTCCAAGTCGAGAACGGGCTGGTCCCAGGGCTGCTGGCGGTTGTCGCGTTCCTCTTGGAAGCCAGTCCTCAGGACCTGAACCGGGATTTGCCCCGGTGGATCGAGCGGGTGTCGACGGTGCTGCCCGTTGATGCTGAGACACTGACCGAAGCAGGGCGGCAGGTTGACCCGGCCGGGTACACACTGCTGTCCGAGACCATGGGGCTGACACAGGACAAAGCCCTAGCCGTCGATATGTTCCACTCCCACCTACTGAGCTTGGCTCCCTGTGTGCCCAGGGCCATGTCTTCCTATGGAGAACGAGGGCTTGTTGACCGGGATGTCCAGCGCTCCTAAACTCCCGACTACCGACAGTATTCTGACGTCAGCTTCAATTTGATGGGGTAGATATGACCCAGCAGAGAATCGGCATGGCGATAACGGCCGCCGACAGCAACGCCGCCCTGAGAGCGGTGGAGGACCTGGAGAATCGCGGCATTGGCGCGGCTTGGATGACCAGCGGCAGCACCGGCGGGGGAGACAGCCTCAGCGTTTTCGCAGCCGCCGGACCCAGCACCCGGAGCATCATGTTCGGCACAGCCATAACCCAGACCTTTCCCCGCCATCCCATCGCCGTTGCCCAGCAGGTCTTGACCCTGGCCCAACTGGCTCCCGACCGGTTCCGGCTGGGGCTGGGCACCAGCGGTCAGGGAGGCGTGGAGCAGACTCTTGGGATCAACTTCCGAGCGCCCCTGGCCCACCTCAGGGAGTATGTACACATCCTGAAGGCATTACTGCAAGAGGGTTCAGTGGACTACTCCGGGCGCTATTACCAAGCTCACACCAGTATCGCCGCCCCTGTTGACGTGCCGGTGATGGCCGCCGCCCTGGGGGAGGGCGCATTCGAGATGTGCGGGGCCGAAGCCGACGGCGCGATCAGCTGGGTATGTCCAGGGACCTACCTGCGGGATGTTGCCCTGCCGGCCATACAGCGCGGGGCCGAGCAGGCCGGTCGCCCCACGCCTCCTCTGGTGGCCCATGTGCCGGTGTGCGTCCACGACGACCCCGAGGAGGCCCGAGAAGCCATCGCGGGACAATTCAGGGGTTTTGCCAGGGCGCCCTTCTACCGGAACATGTTCAATAACGCCGGGTTTCCTGAAGTAACCGAGGGCGTGTGGAGCCCCGGAATGGTGGACGCCGTGGCGGTGTCCGGGAACGAGGAGCAAGTAACGGAAGGGCTGCGAGGACTGCTGGAAATGGGCGCGGCCGAACTCATGGCCTCTCCGGTGCCTGCAGGACCGGACCGGGAGGGGTCGCTGGATCGCACCATGGGACTTCTGGCCCGGATTTCTCAGTCAGTGGCAGGGTAGGGAGGGAGCGCAGGGACATCCCAAGGAACTCCAACCGAACGGGTAGTGGAGGGCAACGGAACATGGATGAAGCAGTGCAACAAGCCCTGGAACGTGACCGCACCATCGACATCACTACCACTGGACGGAATACCGGGCAGCCCCGGCGCAAGGAGATCTGGTTCCACAATATCGAAGGACGGCTCTACATTACCGGCACGCCCGGTAGTCGCGATTGGTACGCCAACCTGGTGGCAAAACCCCAATTCACTTTTCACATCAAGCAGAGCGCCCAGGCCGATTTGGCCGCCCGGGCAACATCAATCAGGGACCAGGACCAGCGGCGGGACATCATTTCCCGAATCCACCAGAAAATTGGCGGCAACCGTGACCTGGGAGCCTGGGTTGAGGGCAGCCCCTTGGTAGAAGTGGAGTTGCTTCCGGACTAACATGGCAGGTGGTACGAACTCTGGGCAGGTCAACCTCATCTATCCCAACAGCCACCTTCTCACCTCACCACCAGTTGACTGTCTTAATTCTACCCGTCCTAAATCTGCGGCTGTACTACTAGCGGGAGGGAGATACAACAAGCCACAACGTCCGGGGCCCCGGACGTTATCCGACCTTCGCGCTTAAGCCACAGGATACGTTCTCATCAAATGGTAAACGCCAAATCGATCATCGTTCACAAACCACACCGTCTCCATCGCCGTCCCGTGCGCTGGGGACCATGGATTTAGGGAAGCCTCGGCCTGTCCCCTTGCTGCCCTGGACGCGAGATTCACCAGCAGCCCTTGCCTCATCGCACGAAGCATATCGTGCTCCAGAAAACTGTGGCTGCGTCGGTTTCGCCACCGGAGGGGATGCCCGCACCGACATCACCATTTCGACCGACGTGCATTCGGCCAAGACCGACTCGATTGCGGTAGCCTCTGCCCGGTCAACAGTGAGACCGTACTTCCGTTTAACCTGGACCACCCGGTCAACGAACCAACATTCGTTCAGGTCGGGGAGCCACTCGGCAACGTCCTTGCTGCTTTTCTGATGCCGATTGACACTGGGGGCTGCCAGCGTGAGATTCAAAAGGTCGGATGCAAACCGGTTCCGTGTTTCTGGATTCGCCGCACATAGGCCGCTATCGTGGGCCTCTGACCGGGCCACGATATGCTCAATGTCCGTCTCCCTGGTGCTGCTGAACACCCGCCCGGTGTATGGCCCATAGACCGTTCCCCCCATGCTGGCGACTATCCTTGGCTCAACCGACTGGGGATAGCGATAATCGTCCGGGTCGTATGGGGAGCAACGGTTTTCCGGGGTTATGGTGAGGCCACGGTCGGTTGGCGATGCCGCTATTGGTGACGGAGACGGTGTAACTGGTGATACTGACATGGCTGTCGGCGTGGGCGTCGGCATTGGGGCGGCTATTGGAACAGGCGTCGGTTCGAGGGCTGGTGCCGGTGTAGATACAGGCGTCGGTGCGGCGGCGGTTGAACAGGCCAGTGATAGCAGCAGAATGACGACGACCGGAGTGGTTCTCAAGAGGACCTCCTGATTCAACCGGGATTGGCTGCTCGCTGCAGTCACACGACATTGTTCGTCAGCCTCCCCCGGCCGCGACGGCTGGGGATGGACGGCCGGAGGGTCGGCCCACGAGTCCAAACTGGCCGCAAACACGGCCACATGGGCACCTGCACCGGGGTTCTCTCGCCGATCCTCGGCCAACAATACAGCACCTGTGGCCGAATGGTATGCTTGGAGGATACCTGGCCGCCGACCGTAGACAAGGAAACCCTGCCACTGATGCCGAGAGATGGCCGGATTGGAGGGCTTCCTGGCTCGCTCAAGTGGCCACCCTGGCCGAATATACGGCCAGCACCCCCGCCGTGGCACTTTCCCGCACACTCCGGCCTCCAGGGAGCCCCGTTAGCTGGCGGCCGCCCACCCTTCTGACAACAGTTCCGCCTGCTCCAGCACAGTAATTGTCGCCTTCTCCTGCTTGTCGGGCGGGTACCCGTGCCTGCGGAGGATGCGCCGGACCAGGACGCGGAGCTGCGCCCGCACGTTCTCCCGCAGCGTCCAGTCGATGGTGACGTTGCTGCGGACGGTCTGGACCAGGTCCTGGGCGATGGCGCGGAGGGTCTCATCCCCCAGGACCTGCACGGCGCTGTCGTTGGTCTCCAGGGCATCGTAGAAGGCCAGTTCGTCCTCGGACAGTCCGAGCTTTTCACCGCGGGAACTTGCTTCCCGCATCTCCCTGGCCAGCTCGATCAACTCCTCTATGACCTGGGCCGCCTCTATCGCCCGGTTCTGGTAGCGGCGCAGGGTCTGCTCCAGCATCTCGGCGAATGAGCGGGCCTGGACCACGTTGGTACGGCGGCGGGTGGCCAGTTCGCCCCGCAGGAGCTTCTGCAACAGCTCCACGGCCAGGTTGCGCTGGGGCATCCCCTGCACTTCGGCCAGGAATTCGTCGGACAGCACGGATATATCGGGCTTGTCCAGGCCGGCCGCGGCGAAGATGTCGATCACGCCTTCCGAGGTCACCGCCCGGGAGATTATCTGCCGCACCGCCAGGTCCAGGTCTTCCTCAGGACGCGCTTCCGCCTCCGCCCGCTTGGACAGCGCGGCCCTCACCTGCTGGAAGAACCCCACGTCGTCACGGATTCGGAACGTTTCTTCGTGGGGAACTGCCAGGGCGAAGGCCTGGGAAAGCTCGCGCACTGCCTGCAGGCAGCGGTCCCTGCCGTTCTCCTGGGCAAGAATGTGCTCCTGCGCCGCAGGGAGCAACCCCAACCGTTCCTGGGGGGGTGCCCGTTGTCCATTTCGACCAGTCGAAGCCGTGGAACAGGGCGCAGCAGACCCCGTGCTTCTCCAGCATCACCGCCACCGCCTCATCCTTGTCGATGGAGGTCCGCCCCGTGCCGCCGCTGTCGGTGTAGGTGACCAGTGCCTGCCGCAGGTCGTTGGCCAGCCCCAGGTAGTCCACCACCAGGCCACCCGGCTTGTCCTTGAATACCCGGTTCACCCTGGCGATGGCCTGCATCAGCCCGTGGCCCCGCATCGGCTTGTCCAGGTACATGGTGTGCAGGCTGGGCGCGTCGAAGCCGGTCAGCCACATGTCCCGCACCAGGACGATGCGGAATGGGTCGTTGGCGTCCCGGAAGCGGTTGGCCAGCGCCTCCCGCCGAGGCTTGTTCCGCACGTGCTGCTGCCACTCGGGCGGGTCGGAGGCGGAGCCGGTCATCACCACCTTGATGCTGCCCCCGGCGTCGTCATCGTCGTGCCAGTCGGGGCGTAGGCGCACCAGCTCGTTGTAGAGGTCCACGCAGATGCGCCGGCTCATGCAGACCACCATCGCCTCAAGCCGCTGCTCGAAGTGGTCCACAATGTCCCGGGCGATCTGCCTGACCCGGTTCTCGGCCCCGACGACGGCTTCCAGCTGGGCCCATTTGGTCTTCAGCCGCTCCTTGCGCTCGATCTCCTCGCCCTCGGTGGCCTCCTCGAAGTCGGGATCGATGGCCGGTCTCTGGGATTCATCCAGTTCCAGCCTGGCCAGGCGGCTCTCGTAGTGGATGGGCACCGTGGCCCCGTCCTCGACGGAGCGCTGGATGTCGTAGACGCTGATGTAGTCTCCGAAGACGGCCCGGGTGTTGGCGTCCTCCAGTTCGATGGGCGTGCCGGTGAACCCGACGAAGGAGGCGTTGGGCAGGGCGTCGCGCATGTGGCGGGCAAACCCGTCCACGAAGTCGTACTGGCTGCGGTGGGCCTCGTCGGCAATGACCACGATGTTGCGGCGCTCCGAGAGGGTCGGGTGGGTGTCGCCCCGCTCCTCGGGGAAGAACTTCTGGATGGTGGTGAAAACCACGCCTCCGGAGACCACCGACAGCTTCTCCCGCAGATCGGCCCGGCTCTCGGCCTGAACCGGCGGCTGGCGCAGCAGGTCCCGGCAGCGTGAGAAGGTGGTGAAGAGCTGGTCGTCCAGGTCATTGCGGTCGGTGAGAAGCACGATGGTGGGGTTCTGCATGGCTGGCTCGCTGATGATGGCCCCGGAGTAGAAGGCCATAGTCAGGCTCTTGCCCGACCCCTGGGTGTGCCAGACCACGCCGATGCGCCGGTCGCCGACCTCACCTCCGGGCCTCCGCGCCGACTCGTACCGGCTGCTTTCATCGGCAACACTTCGGTCTTCTGACTGCAACTCCGCTGCCCTCAGGGTTTCGCCTACGGCAATGCGAACGGCGTGGAACTGGTGGTACCCGGCCATCTTCTTGACCAGCTTGCCGCTGCCGTCGTCCTCGAAGACGATGAAGTCCCGGATCAGGGCCAGGAAGCGGTCCGGTTGGCAGACACCCTCCAGCATCACCTGCAGCTCGGTAAGGTCCGGGGCGGCCAGGATCTCTCCGGAGATGGTGCGCCAGGGCTTGAACCACTCTCTGCCCGCGGCGAGGGCGCCGATGCGGGCATTCAGGCCGTCGGAGACCATCAGCACCCCGTTCATGGAGAACAGGGCAGGCAATTCGGCCTGGTAGGTCTGGAGCTGCTGCCAGGCGGTCCAGATGGTGGCGTCCTCGTCGGCGGGGTTCTTCAGCTCGATGACGCCCAGGGGCAGGCCGTTGAGGAACAGGACGACGTCGGGACGGCGGGCATTGCGGTTCCCGTTGGCAGCCTCGGTAACGGTGAGTTGGTTGACGGCCAGCCAGTCGTTGGCCGCCCAATCGTCAAAGTCGATGATGCGAGCTTGGTCGCCGCGGATGAAGCCGTGGTCGGCCCGGTATTCCACGTTCACCCCTGCCACCAGCATCCGGTGGAATGAGCGGTTGCGGGCCTCCAGCGTCGCCCCCTCTGGATGGGTCAGCCTGCGTAGCGAGTCGTCCAAAGCCGGGACGGGCAGGGACGGGTTCAGCCGGGCCAAAGCCTCCCGCAGCCGCCGCTCTAACACCACCTGCCCGTAGTCGTACCGCTCCGCCCCCGGCGTGTCCGGCGCGATGTCCGCTCCGTGCGCTACCCACCAGCCGACACCGGCAAGCCATTCCAGGGCGGTGGCTTCAACGTCGGCTTCGGTGATGGTGGTCATGCGGGTTTCCATCCTAGCGTCGTATGAGACTTCGGGTTAGTTCGTCCTTCTGAAGTGTCGCCTTCGGGTACGATTGTGCTTGATTATTACTTAGGACCGATCAGTTTCTGTACAAGTTCTCGAGCTCGTTCGTAGGAGGCTATTTTCCTGACCGTTATTCTGACAGAAAAAAGTTTGCTTACTGGCGAGGACAGGTTTTCTGCGTGAACCTCGCACTTTAGTGCTCCACGAACTTCGTCATCTTCAGTATCGAAGAATAATTCGCCCAGAAAGGATTCTTGGCCCGTGCTATGGCGCCACTGTTCGCATTCGAGAGCGAATGACGCTCTTGGCTCGGATGGCCTGTCAGGCTTGTAGAAGAACCCATTGGGGTCTCGGCGTTGATCGTATGGCCTAACGGGCGGAGGCAAATAAATTGGCCCGGTATCAAACAGATTGACTGGTAGCTGCAATCTGTTCACTGATTCGAAAATTCTGCCAATCCCGATAGTAGCGTCGAGAGAACTAGAGGCTTGTGGACCTACTGGAGGTCGTGGCGGACGGGGGAGTGCTAGTTCCTCCTCTGGGTCGTCATCTGCCTCTCCTCTGTAAGGTGGGGGACAGATTCTGAAATTCCCCATCGCCTCAATGACCACGAGTGCGTCGTTTCCGGGACGTGTGCCTTCGTTGGTGACTGCGAGTTCGAATACAGGTTGCCCTCTACGTTGAAGTTCCTTGTGTAGGTCAGAGAGGATCTGACTGCACTGCCTGATCCAGATGGGATATTCTCGATCTCTATATTTTGCAATGTCCTCGTCCTTAGGAGGTCCGGTTGCGAATTTTCTGTCTAACCATTCGCGTGCTGTTACCCCTCTTTCGTCCCCTGCTGGTTCACCGGGAGTGAAGTTTGTCCTCATTGGGAAGTGGTTGGTCAGGGATTCCACGAGAATGTCTTTGTCACTTTCTGACAGCGGTTCATAGATGAGATGATCAGCCTCGAGGTGCTCGACGGTTTTTCCTTCCTCGTCAATAAGCTCCATCTTGAATCGGGGTTCCGATTTCTCCAGTTCAGCCACACGTTGCTTGAGTCGTGTGTTTTCTTTCTCCACTTCATTTTGCTCTGGCAGCAGTAGCCAACTTTCCTTGATTGGAACCTGGGGCAATTCTAGGGATCTTGCGGCCATCATTGGTCCCCGGTCGTGGGTAAGCAGCCGGGCATCAGCGTCTGGGTTCTCCTTTCGGAACCTGTGCAAGCAACCAACTATCTGGTCGTCTGTCTTGCTGTAATCAAGGACTTCCTTCAACTCTGGGCTGGGTTGGCCTAAACCCTCTAGCAAAAGCTTCACAATGGGTACTGAGTTATTGATTACTAAACCAAAGCTAAGGTGAAATGCGCAGAGTCATGGGGTAAATTTGTGGGGAGAACCGAGTTAACTGGTCTTTGAAGATGCGAGGGGTTGGTGATGGGCGTGAGGGAGATGGAGCGGTTTCTGGAACAATGGCAGATGGATGCCAAGGGCTTGCGCCGCCGGATGATTCTGGCGCCAACGCCCAGGGAACGGGAGCGGTGGTACGCCATCTTGCTGCTGGCACAGGGCTGGACAGCATCAGGGACGGCGGAGGCGCTGGAACGGGACCCACACACCATAGGACGGTGGGCCGCCGCCTTCGGCGAAGGAGGGCCTGCAGCCTTGATATTCGAGCAGACCGGTGGTTCCCCCCCGCCCTTGGTGAGACGCAACAGGCGGAGTTGAAGGCAGCGGTGGAGGAGTTACCGGAGCAGGCGGGCATCGAACTGTCCAACTGGTATTGGAAGGTGGTGCGGCAGTTCGTTTCGGAGCGGTTTGACGTCAGTTTGAGCCGCAGCAGTTGCCTGAACTATCTGCACCGCTTGGGATTTGCCTTCAAGCGCCCCAAGAAGCATCTGCTCAAGGCGGATGAGGCCAAGCGGGAGGCTTTCGTAGCGCAGTACGCCGCCCTGTCGGAGGAGGCCATACGGTCCGGGGCCAAGATATTCTTCGCCGACGAGGCCCACTTCCGGGCGGACGCCGAACTGCGGGGCAAATGGGTGCTCAGGGGAGAGTCGGCCTTGGTGGACTCCAGCAGCCCACGCTATGGGGAGAAGGCCAGCTACTACTCGGCGGTTTGCCTGGAGACCGGCGAGGTGGAATGGATGGAACTGGAGGGGAACAGCAACTCCGGAACCTCAGCCGTCTTCCTGGCACAACTGAGGGAGAGGCACTCTGGGCCGCTCAACGTGATCTGGGACAACGCGCCGGCACACCGTGGTGAGGCGGTGAGGGAGTATCTGCGGACGCCGGGGCTGGCGTTGAGGCTGGTGAATCTGCCGGGCTACAGCCCGGACTTCAACGCCGATGAGGCCATCTGGGGCTGGGCCAGAGAGGAGGCGACGGGAAACCTGTGCTTGGGCAGCAAGGTCAAGGTGCAGGAGAGGGTCGATCACTTCCTCGATGGGCTAGCCAAGCGGAAGGATGAGGTGAAGCGGCGCTGCCGCACCGTCCTCCAATCATGGGCCGAAAGTCTCCCGCGACACTCGCAGCCCGATTCCGGGCTCACCCTAATTGCACATCCCACCTTGGCTTTAGTTTAGGAAGTCTTGCTCTTCTTCCGCTAGGGGAGCGCATAACTGGTAAGTGGAACGGGCTCTCTGCGCAACCCGGCTGTTGCCGCGGGTCTTTTGATTGTCTATCTCTCTGGTGACGGGGCGGCAGACTATCAGATGAACTTCTTCGAATTCGGACCATACTGACCAGTCCAACTCCGCCAGCGGTTTACACTGTATAAAAAGGTTAGTGTCTGGGAACAGGTAGAGTATGTTCTCACTCATGTTGCCTGTTGCTCTCCTGTTTTACCTCGCCCGACACCAGCCGCGGCAGCAGCGCATCCCGCTGGGCGGCCAGGGTGCGAGATTCTTCGATGAGCTTTTCCTGTCTAACTCGCGCTGTTTCGGAGATTGTGCTGAACGTTGTCACAAGCTGGGCAGATGGTACAAGCATTGGCGGAATTTTGAGCGCATCAACCGGCATCATATTTACTGTGGTGCCAGTAGCATAGCCGCTAACGGTGTCGTGCATGGCCTGCGTATTCAGCAAGTGGCAGAAGAAGTCAGGCGAAAGACCGCAAGAACTCTTGGTGCGTACTCGGTATATGTGATGACTGAACAACCCATTGTCGCCAAAGCGTTTCGGCACTATGGCGGCAAAGCCGATTAGTAACCTGTCATGGCCTTGCTCAGTATTGGTAACCAGTAAGTCCCCGGGCCGTGTAACGTGGCGCTCTTGGAAATCGCCGTTGTAATATTTTATCCCATCGTCCTTGTAGCCGCCTCCCTCGTACACCGAGTTAAGGTTGTGCATCGGTATACCAGTTGATCCTAGACCGGCCCCCTTGTATGACAGTCCCCTTGCCACGTCAATGCAATCCCCCAGCGCCTTCACCCCCCACCCCTCTGGCACCTCCCCCAACTCCGAGTCCATCAGCCGGTCGGGGAACAGGCCCCACAGCTCCAGCGGCAGGTAGGGTTCGCGGCCCTCCAGCTTGGCGCGGACGGGGCCGAAGTCCACGAACCAGTCCTGGAAGATCGCCCGGGCCATCTCCTCCAGGGTCTGGTTCATCCGCCGGTTCAACTCAATCTTGTCGTCCAGCGTGCCGAGGACGTGGGCGATGGCGCATTGTTCTGGCAGGGATGGGATGTCGACAGGTATTGGATGGATGAAATTACGATTAAGTGACGGCTGTGCGCTGCCGGAGTTGTAAGCCCGAAAATCGAATTGTTTCAGGAAGTAGTAGGCGAAGCGCTGGTCGTTTCCATGGAAGTCAGTCACATACAGCGCGGTATTGAGTGGCCAGTAGTCCACGGGTGAATAGCTTACGACGCCGAACGAAGCACCGCTTCGGCCCACCGTCACGCCAGGACCGGCTGATCTTGCCTCGTCATGCCAGCCAGTAACGCCGAATGACCCGAGAACTGGCGTGTTGCCGGGTCTTCGGACTGCATCAGGAAGATCATGGCCTCGCTGAAGCGTCACGAAATCGCCTAGAAATCTGGCCGGAAAGTGGCGGCAGCCGGGCCAGTGGCTATACTTGGGGTCAACAAGCATAGCGAGGGCGGAGAATGCTGGGAGAGCGATCGGACCAGAGGGGACTTTGGGAAGCGGACCGGCTGTACCTGGACCACGTGGGGCGGGAAAGCTTCTACGGTCTCCTGGCATCGCTGCGGGGCCGGCTGTTCCGGGACGCCGAATTCGCCGAGTTCTACTGCCCCGACAACGGCCGGGACAGCGTGCCGCCCAGCCTGCTGGCGACGGCGCTGCTGCTCCAGTCCCACGACAAGGTCAGCGACGCCGAGGCGAAGGCCCGGGCTGACTTTGACCTCCGGTGGAAAGTGGCGCTGGGGATTGAGGCGGAAGACCGGCCCTTCGCCAAGAGCACGCTGCAGGTGTTTCGCGCCCAGCTGATCCTGCACGACAAGGTGCGGGAGGTATTCGAGTCCAGTCTGAGACTGGCCCGGGAGTCGGGCTGTCTGAAAGGGCGTGGGATGCGGGTGGCATTGGACACGACCAACATCCTGGGACGGGGCGCGGTGAGGGACACCTACAATCTATTGGCCGACGGGATCGTCAAATTGTTGCGGGCGCTGGCGGCGGTGGAGCAAGCTCCGGTCAGCGAATTGGCCCAGGCCCGGGGATACCATCGATACCTAGGCTCCAGCATCAAGGGTGAAGCGGCCATCGACTGGTCCGACCGGCAGGCGCGGGCGGCGCTGCTGGCCGGGATTGTTGCTGACGCAGACCGGTTGTTGGAATTATCGCGTCAGGCGCAGGGGGAATTGCCCGAGGACAGCGCTGAGCGTCAGCGGATTGTGGCCGCGGCGGAACTTCTGGGGCAGTTGCTGCTCCAGGACGTGGAGCGGACCGAAGGCGGGGCGAGTCTCAAGGATGGGGTGAGCCGGGACCGGATGATGTCGGTGCACGACCCGGAGATGCGCCACGGCCACAAGAGCAGCAGCCGGCGGTTCGACGGGCACAAGGCGGCGATTGTGGTGGACACCGACTCCCAGCTGATCACCGCCGTGGACGTACTGCCCGGCAACGCTCCGGACAATCTGGGGGCGCTGGAACTGGTGGAGGAAAGCGAGGCCAACACCGGTGTGTCGGTGGCAGAGGCCATGGGCGATGCCGCCTACGGAGACGGCGATACCAGGCAGGCCTTCGCCGATGCGGGCCGCACCCTGATTGCCAGGGTGCCGGGGCGTCCCAACCGGACCCACTTTCCGAAAGAGGACTTCCATATTGACCTGGAGGCGGGTTCTTGCACCTGTCCGGCGGGGAATGTTACCCGGACGATGGTGCCGGTGGGACGGCGCACCGGCCAAACGGGTCGGACTTACCGTTTGGAGGCCTTCCGATTCGACGCGGCGGTCTGCGGGGTATGCTCCCTGCGGTCCCAGTGCGTGGCGGCAAAACCGGGTACGGGACGAACGGTGCAACTGCACCCGCAGGAAGCGCTGTTACAGCAGGCCCGCGCCCTGCAGCAGAGCGAGGCCTTTGCCGAGTACCGGCAGCGCCGCGTGGTGGTGGAGCACCGGCTGGCGCGGCTGGTCCAATTGGGAATCCGCCAGTCTCGCTACTTCGGCCGCATCAAAACCCGGTTCCAGCTGTACCTGGCGGCCACGGTGGCCAACCTGACCCTGGTGGCCACCAAAGCCGGTATGACGGGAGGAACCGGCTCCGGTCCCAGTGCCGGCAGCGCCCAGGTCGCTGGAATGGTCAACTCCGCCACCGCATGGCTCGGGCAAATTTGGACCCTCACCCTGCTCGTATCGGCCTTACTGACCAAATCCCTCTTCCCAATAAGGGGTTTCCGTCCGGGTTTCTAGGGGCATACGGGTCCACAGCCTACCCGCCATACCCAAGCTCCTTGCGGTTGGGTATGGCGGCGTCCAGCCGCTGCGCCTCAGCGTCACGGTGTTGGCCTTCCCACCACGCTTCGCCGGCGTCCCAGCGAATTTCCTGCAACGAAACGAGGTCCGCCTCCAGGTCGTCATATCCCTCTTCGTAGCCGTCCACCACCCGCAGATCGGAACGGTAGGTCCGCAATATTCGCATCAACGCTCCGACGGTCATGGCCGCGTCAGTCCTACTGCTCCAGGTCTGCCAATGGTTCTTGGAGCAGCGTATCGGCGGATATGCCCAGGTGCTTGTGCAGGGACCTGGCCATTGGCATGGTGATGTCCTCTTGGCGGGACAGGACCGCTGCGACTTTGGCCACGCTGCCAATGTAGGAGGCCAAGTCCTGGTGGGTCAGCCCCCGCTGGTCCATCTCGAACTCGATAGCCGCTATAGGATCGGTGGGCGGCCCTATGGGATAGTGCTTCTCCTCATAACATTCGATCAGGTCCACGAGGATGTCGCGCTCGTCGCCTTCCGGTGTGCCAATCTCGGCCTGAAATATCTCGCTGAGTCTGGTCAGCGCGGCGTCGTAGTCTTCTTCGGAGCGGATTGGGTTTACCTGCACCATAGCTATACCTCTGCCGCGTTGATGCGGTCGTATTCGGCGTGGGTACCTATGAACCGTATGTACACCTGACGGCCCGGATAGAAAACCTCGACCACCAATCGGTACTGGTTCCCTTTTATTCTAAACACAACCCGGTTTCTGCCAACTATGCTGGCCCGAGGCCACTGCCGCGTTACTTGGCCGGGCGTATCCCAGTCCGCTCGCCGGACCTCCGCGTACCAGTGCTCCAGGGGAAGCCGTGCGTCCGGATGACGCTCCCAGAACTCCCGGAGCGTCCGTTTCGCGATAATCCTCACGGCAGGCCGTTATGCCTCTTTGCTCAAGGGGCCCGCTGTCCCAAATCCCAAACGTTCCAGGTTCTCCGCGATGGCCGCGTCCAGCCTTGCCGCCTCGGCCTGCTGCTCCCGCCATTGCGTGGCGAGACGGCCCATCTTGTCCTGGAAGGGTTCGCCATCGTCCGGCTGCGGCTCCGCGCCCACGTAGCGGCCGGGGGTCAGGACATGGCCGTGCCTGCGGATTTCCTCCAGCGTGGCGCTCTTGCAGAAGCCGGGGGCGTCGGCATAGTCGCCGGCGCTATCGCCTCCCAGCCAGGCATGGTAGGTATCGGCGATGCGGGCGATGTCCTCGGCGGACAGGTCCCGTCGGGTTCGGTCCAGCATGCACCCCAGCTTCCTTGCGTCGATGAACAGGGTCTCGCCCTGCCGGTCTCGGCCGTTGCGCACCCCCTTGGACAGGAACCAGAGGCAGGCCGGTATCTGGGTGGACCGGAACAGTTGTCCCGGCAGCGCGATGATGCAGTCCACCAGGCCGGCCTCAATGATGTTCTTGCGGATCTCGCCCTCGCCCGACTGGTTGGAGGACATGGAGCCGTTGGCCAGCACGAACCCCGCGGCCCCCCTGGGGGCCAGATGGTGCAGGAAGTGCTGCATCCAGGCGAAGTTGGCGTTGCCCGCCGGGGGAACGCCGTACTCCCACCGCTTGTCGTCCCGAAGCCGCTCGCCGCCCCAGTCGGAGACGTTGAAGGGCGGGTTGGCCAGGATGTAGTCGGCCCTCAGGTCGGGGTGTTGATCGTTGTGGAAGCTGTCGCCGTGGGCGATCTGACCCTCGATGCCCCGGATGGCCAGGTTCATCTTGGCGAGGCGCCAGGTGGTGTAGTTGGACTCCTGGCCGTAGATGGAGAGGTCGCCCCTGGCCCTGCCGCCGTTGCCGTTGCCGGTGGCGTGGGCGCGGATGAACTCCACCGACTGGACGAACATGCCAGAAGAGCCGCAGCATGGGTCGTAGACCCGGCCTTGGTAGGGTTCCAGCATCTCCACCAGAAGCCGGACCACGGAGCGGGGAGTGTAGAACTCGCCACCCTTGCGGCCCTCGGCGATGGCGAACTGCTCCAGGAAGTACTCGTACACCTGGCCGAGAACATCGTTGACCTGGGCCTCGGCCCCGCCGACCTGGACGTTGCTGACCAGGTCCACCACCTGGCCCAGCCGCTGCTTGTCCAGCCCCTCCCTGCTATACTCCTTGGGCAGCACGTCCCTGAGCGCCGGGTTGTCCCGCTCTACGGCAATCATGGCGTCGTCGACCAGGCGGCCGATGCTAGGCTGACGCGCTTGGTTCCTCAGGTGCTGCCACCTGGCCTCAGGAGGCACCCAGAATATGCTCTGGGCGCGGTACTCGTCGGGGTCCTCGGGGTCCGCGCCCTGATCCCGCTCTGCCTCCAGCTTGGCGTAGGCCTCCTCGAAGGCGTCCGAGATGTACTTCAGGAAGATGAGACCCAGGACGACGTGCTTGTACTCGGCGGCGTCCATGCTGCCGCGGAGGGCATCGGCCATCTTCCACAGCTCGGACTCGTACCCCGTGGCGGCGCTCTCGGCCTCGCGTTCGGACCTCGGTTGCCGTCTTCGCGTGGTGGTCATCTATTGTCCCTCCCCGGCATCCGGCCATCAAAGAAAATGAGTCCTGTCTTGCCTGCCGGCGAGGCGGCCACATGCTCAGTCGACATTGACAGATCCCACGTCGGAGAAGTTGGTAATGGCGACCTCACCTTCGGGGAACTCGGCGACGATCCTCAGCCTTCCTCCCACGGCCTCAATGTAGGAACGGAGACTGGAAACGTACACGTCGGCTCGCTGCTCAAGCTTGGCGACGGCAGGCTGGTTAACCTTCAGCGTCTTCGCCAGGTCCTGCTGGGTCAGTGCCCGCGCCCGGCGCAGCTCGTGCAACGGCATCTCAGCGAGAAGCACGCCCTTCATGGCATCAATGCGCCGGCGGCGCTCCGGGGTGAAGTCCTTTGTGAGTTCACTGAAAGGACGGCATCCACTCATTCGATCAGTTCCTCCTTGCGCAGCTCCTCCAGATGCTCATCGTAGAGGTCGTCGGCTAGCGGTATGTACTCCTAAACCAAAACCAAGGTGGGATGTGCATTTACAATACATCGGTGATTGGGCTGGGATTCTCGCAGAAATCCTTCGGCCTTTGATTGCAGGACGGTGCGGCAGCGGCCCTTGACATCGTCTTTCCGGATGGACAGCCCGCAGAGGAAATTCCCGACCCTCTCCTTTACCAGGGCCTTGGTTCCCAAGCACAGGTTTCCGGTGGCTTCCTCTTTCGCCCAGCCCCAGATGGCCTCATCGGCGCCTCCGTCCGGGCTGTAGCCCGGCAGAGCCTGCCCTCGTGAAAACGGGGGTTCATCAGCCGCAGCCCCAAGCCCGGCGTCCGCAGATACTCACGCACCGCTTCGCCGCGGTGCGCCGGCGCGTTGTCCCAGATCACGTTGAGCGGCCCGGAGTGCCTCTGCCGCAACCGCTCCAGGAAGGCAGCCGAGGTTCCGGAGTTGCTGTTCCCCTCCAGGTCCATCCACTCCACCTCACCGGTCTCCAGGCACACTGCCGAGTAGTAGCTGGCCTTTTCGCCATAGCTCGGGCTGGTCGAGTCCACCAAAGCCTGCCCTCGTGGAAACGGGGGGGCCGACTCTCCCTTTAGCACCCATTTGCCTCTCAGTTCGGCATCGGCCCGGAAATGGGCCTCGTCGGCGAAGAATATCTTCGCTCCCGTACGCCACGCCTCGTCCGACAGGGTGGCGTACTCCGCCACGAAGGCCTCCCGCTTCTGCTCATCTGCCTTGACCAGACGCTTCTTGGGACGCTTCAGGACAAACCCCAAGCGGTGCAGATAGTTCAGGCAAGTGCTGCGGCTTAGGCCAATGCCGAAACGCTTCGAGACAAACTGCCGCACCACTTTCCTCCTGAGCCTGCCGAAGGGTCCAGTTGGCCATTTCTATGCCCGACATCTCGGGCAACTCCTGCACTGCCCCCGTCAACTCCGCCTGTTGCGTCTCGCCAAGTGCGGGGGGGGGGCCCCCGGTCTGCTCGAATATCAAGGCTGCAGAGCCTGCCCTCGTGAAAACGGGGGCCCTCCCTCGCCGAAGGCGGCGGCCCATCTGCCGATGGTGTGAGCATCCCGGCCCAGCGCCTGGGCGGTGCCCGAGGCGCTCAGGCCCCGGCACAGGAGCCACAGTGCGTGCCACCGTTCTCTCTCCTGGGGCGTCGGCGCTAGGTACATCCTGCTGCGCACACTAGCCAAGTCCAACTGCCACCCCTCCAAGTCCGGCCTTATCCCCCTCATACCCATCACCATCCCCACTCAGTCTGCTCCCAGTCCTGACGCTATGCCTCCCTGATTCTAGCCGACCCAAATGCGGGTTTCACCTTGGCTTTGGTTTAGTAGAACCGGTCGTTGCCCGTCTTGTCGCCGCCGATGAGCAGGATGGACGTTCGTCTGGGGTCAAAGGCGTAAAAGACGCGGATGGTCTGCCCGCCTGTTGCGCCCGGAGTTCACACATCCGTCCGTGGCATGCACCCTTGACGTCCGAGGAGTAGGGAAACGGCAGGTTGGGACCGTATTCCATCAGCAACTCAACCCTGGAGGTTACCGCATCCTGCTCGTCTTCTGATGGGCCGCCCCACCACTACCCAAACTGGTCCGTATACTCGACATCCCAAACCATACCTATATTATATTCCTAATATGGAATCTTTGGGAAGGTGCAAGAAAGGCCAGCAGGTGATTATCCCTCGCAGCAGTCCTCCTGGGGTTTCGGAACCAACCCGTCCGCGTCGTACTTCGGGAACACCAGCGGGCAGTGTGCTGGAGAACCGGTCAGGGAGAGCTTCATGCTAGCCGACCAGGCTTGGAAATGGAGCAAGTCGGCCGTGTGACCACCTGTTGAAACCAATGTGACCACTTGTTGAATTCAAAGGGACCCGTGCTTCCGCTCGCCGAGGGGTTACCTGCCGTTTGCTTCTCTGACTTGATCTTCCATGACCTCACTGTATGCTGGTTGGGCGGTCTCGGCCTTTGACCTGACCGGTGTGTCGTTGTCCAGCGAAAATGTCCGCCTAAGTGCTCAGGGAAAATGTCCGTTGGTATGGTGCTGAGTTACTGATTGGGTAGTCAGTCTGGGAGTCCGATTGATGGGGGGAGCTGGCAAGTCGACGTACTTCCTGACTGTGTTTCTGGAAATACCCAGTTGCTTGGCGATGCCCCTCAGGGAGACACCTTGCAGCCTGGCGTGGTGGACAGCTTTCCACAGGGCCTGCTTGCGCGGCGTTGCCTGCTTGGGTGGCGGAGTGTAAGAGGTGGGGCCGTTCTCATCATTCATCGGTTGGTCGACGGGTGCTTCCAAAGCGGCCAGGCGCTGCAGTTGCAACCTGGTGAGACCATGCTGGCTCAGGTTCCTGACCACCTGGGCCAGTTCGGGAGTAGGAGCCAGTGCCCCCTGGGCGGCCCGCAGCGCTCCCGCCTTGGGCGGAGCTTCCTGGTGGGCGATCACCTTCCCCTCGTGCTGCACCATCAGCTGTCCGTCGCTCTGCTCCAGCACCTCCACCTTGACACCGGCATAGCTGGGCCGGTCCTGGGCTGGAAGCAGCTGCAGGGTGCGCAACTGGTACTTGACGGTGTTGTCCCTGGCCACCTGGCGCAGGTGCTTGAAGCAGAGGACCCGTTCCAGATGCAGGGAGGAGGCCAAGGAACGATAGGCAACCTGGGGCTGCTGGGCAGGCACACGGAATTGAGAGTTGAAACGGGGCAGGAAGTCCCGCAGCACGGCGTTGGCCTGGTCGATGGTCGCGGCTCCCGCCAGCCTGAGTTCGCTGACCAGCCGGTCTTGGAAGGTGCCGTTCATGCGTTCCACGCGTCCCTTGGCCTGTGGCGAACGGGCAAAGATCTGTTCGATGCCCAGTTCCCCCATGGCCCGGGTGAACTGGGTTGGGCCCACCGGTTGGGGGATATGCCGGGGCTTGCCGTTGAACTTGAAGACCCCGTGGCGATCACCGTAGAGAGCCAGGGGGATGCCGTAGCGTCGGATTACCCCATCCATCAGCAGGAAGTAGCCCCGAGTGTCCTCCTCGGGTCGGAATATGGCATTGGCCACCGTGCCGGTGGCGTCGTCCACTGCCAGCAGCAATACGAATCTGGGCCCTCTGTCCTCCAGCCAGCGATGATGGCTGCCGTCGATCTGCACCAGCATGCCCTCCTGGGGCATACGCTCCCGGCGTACACGATGCTTGGGGGGACGATGGCGCCTGGCACTGATCAGGCCGTGGCGGTTGAGCAGACGGCTTATCGTCTGCCGGCTCAGCTGAATGCCCTCCCGCTCTGCCAGGACCTCGGTCAGGTGGCTGTGGTTGAAGCCGACGTATTTCTCGCTGGCCAGGATGACCGTGGTGGCAGCGACATCATCGGGGACCGAGTTGCGGGGCTTGCGGCCCCGGTTGCCGTGGACCAGTGCGGCAGCCCCATCCCTCTGGTAGGCCGCCAGGATTCGCCGGACCTGGCGTTCGCTGATCCCCAGAATTTCGGCAGCCTGAGCCCTGGGAAGTTGATATTCCATCACGCTGTTGAGCACCTGGAGTCTTGCCTGTTCTCGTTGGTTCAATGTCACGTCCTTCATAGACGGACATTTTCCCTGAGCACTTCACGCGGACGTTATCGTAGAGCAATGACAACCGGTGGAATATGAAAGTGAGCCAGCCCTGGCTCGCCTATCATTTTCCCGACCGCCCCCACGCCAGCATTCCGAGTGGTCCCGGCTGAGGATATTGGCCTTCTGTTGACAGTGCCGGCGGCGGACTTCAGCCGCGCTGTTGTTGGCTGAAGGGGTTGATGACTCTCAGCCTCCCGTAGTCCTGCTGGTCGTTCATGTCCTCGGAGTAGACCGCCTCACACCCAACGACACCTGCTGCCGCGAGTATCGCGGCGTCCCAGTAGGATATGCCGAAGCGGTCGCTGAGGTACGTCGACCTCCGGAAGACATCGGTTGTGACCGGTTGCGCGGGCACTTCCGCCAGCCCGTCTATGAACCTTATGGCCCCATCGTGGCTCAGCCTGTTGAGCCGGGACCGCCGGGTGGCCTGGTAGTAGAATTCCTGCAGGACCTGAACCGAGAGGGCCAGCGAGTCCTCTCCCAGGACCTCGATAGCCCTGGCGCGCTTGCCGGCATCCGCCGGGTCGGCGTAGAGGAGGATGTTGGAGTCAGCGAGGCACGCCCTGCTGGTACATCTCCTCTCTGGTCAGGTTGACGGTCATGGAGATCCCGACCCCATTGTGGTGTAATTCCTCCGTTATGTCGGCCAGCCTGTGGCGCCGTCTTTCGGGCTCCGTATTTCCCTATGTTCCCCTGGGCCCCACCGTTTATGACGCTTAGCATGTGGTCCCTGATTATTGCCAAGACGGAGATCCCCTGCTCGGCCGCCATGATCCGCAGCCTTTGGTGGGTCTCGTCGTCCATGCTGACGCTGACGTTCTTCATCTCTGCTGCTACCAATATTTTCGGGAAAATTCTTTCAGGTGTAAGTTCCCATCTATTGTGCAAAGCCCCTGCCCGAATACTCCGATACAAAGTCGTCACGCATCCGGCAATTGACGCCGTCATGCTTGGCAATCGCCTGGGCCAGCCCCTGGTCAGTGGTAACGAGAACGTCGGCGCCGCCAGCATCATAAGCCAGGACCAGATATGTGTCCTCGGAGGGCACCCAGTCATATGAGTCGCGGGATGCGGAGGTCATCTCATCCGTGTTGACGCGGATGCTCCGGGCGGGGTCCCGCAGCAGGCTGTGAAATAGCTGGCTGACTTGCCTCCGGGGCGGGTCCGTCATAGTCATCAGCTGGTGCGCTTTCCCATTCCACCGCGCCTCCGACGGGACCACGAGTTTATCCTCAGAACCCTTGAACGCAAGCAGGAACCTCGTGGTCTGCCTAAAAGCCTCCTGCCCGTTTACGCAGAGCAGGTCGTGGAAAACCCATTCGTTCAGCACCAGGATCATCGTCTACTGCGCCGTCTGGCTGCCCAGACCCAGGAAGCTAACCAGATCCTCCAGTTCCCCCGCCATGAACGCCTCGAGCCCTCCCTCAATCTGACCGTTCTCGGTCGCCTCACATCGTGTCAGACTGGTCTCTCCCCCCTGGTTCTCCGCCAGGATGAACGAGACGTCCTGGACGCCGACATTGCCCGCAGCGATCTGTGACAGCAGTGCAACGACGAACGCCTCGCTGTGGGTGGACACGATCAGGCGGCGGTCCTCCTTTCCGGCGATCTCGGTCATTGAGATGGCAAGCTTGCGCACCATCGACGGGTGAAGATGGATTTCAGGCTCCTCAATCGCCACGATTTTATACGGCGAGTACAGACAGATGGTGAGCATATATAGCAATTGATTGATCCCAAAACCCTCATTGACGATTGAAGCTGGCACACCTGCGCCGTCTGCATTAGGTATGGTATCAATCGTGAATGTGGACGTGCCGACCTGCGTCTGTACTTCAACTCGTCGGCCAGTTATCTTCTCAACATACCCGCTCACTTCGTACCGCCGGAACCGCTCGTCATGCGAAGCCAACAGCGAAGCAACTTCGTCCTCAATGCCCAACACGGGTGACACGTTGGACAGACCATAGGTGGGCTTGGAAAAGCCGCGGCGGAGCGGCACGAAACCGGTTCGCTTGGCCAACTCCATGGGAAGGTTGGCCCTCTCGTTGAGCCAAATGAGGGTCTCGGCATAACCGGCCTCGCTCTCTTCCAATCGGGCAGATAGCGTAATACCATTCCAAGTCAACTTGCCTTTGAGCATCGTCGGCTCAGGCCGGTCTGGCATATCCCTGGAATACTCGAGCATCTCAATGTTATGGTCAACTTGCTGGTTGCCCGGATACGGGACTGCAATCGGCAGGTCGAGTTCGCGTGGCCATGTAGTAATGGTCGAATGTCTAGGGACAGCGAAACCAACCTTCGCCGCACCGCCTGATTGCTCGAGAGTCAGAGTGAACGTCGAGGATATCTCTCTCGGATTAGAGACGCCAATGGAGAAGGACATGCTGCTATTCACCTGGTGCCTATGCACAACCTCAGGCCACCCCCCAAGGCCGATCGAGGGGTAGGAGAAAAGACTCGGAACGTTCTGGTTGGGGTTGGTCAGGAAATTCCTCAGCGTCAGCAGGCCGTAGATCACCGACGACTTCCCCGAACCGTTGGGCCCATAGATCACGGTCAGCGGAGCCAAATCAATCCTGGCATCCCGCAGCGACCGGAAATTCTGGAACTGGAGCGTGTAGGTATCGGACATTTCATCAACCCCTTCGGACCGTGAGGGCGGTAGTCGAGCAACGCCGGCGTCACTGCCCAGGAAAGTGTCCGCTCAGCCGAGCAATGAGTCCCACTTAGAGTACATCCGGAGAAAGATTCATGTCATCCGCCCAGACCTACGGCCAGAACGCCCAGAGATGGACGAGCGCTCCACACCCTGACATTCCTCCGCTGCTCTTGTGACTACCTGTAGTCAAGCAGCCTTCGAGAATCCCGATCAACCGCCCGCCGAACACCCGTCTGGTAGTGGTACCGTTCCTCCGGTTAGCCAGTCCGGCTTGCGCCGACAGCAGGCCCACCTGTGTGACCACTTGTTGAATTACTGGTGACCACTTGTTGAATTACTGGTGACCACCTGTTGAAAATACCGTGACCACTTGTTGAATTCAGGGGTGTTTTCAGCTACGAATGGGCACCCTCCCTACAGCCCCTACATACCCTACATACCCTACAAGGGTATTGGGTATAGGGTAGAGCGGCCCGGCGCGCTATCGCGCGGCCCGCTCTACCCCTGGAGTCTCGACTGACTACGCTTGACTATCCTGTGTCTGCCGGCATAATTCTCCAAGGCAGATAACCCTTACGAGGGTTGGCCCCAAGCCGTTCAACAGTGCAGCCACCCATTTGCTCCAGGACCTCCACGGCCTTCCGGGCCCGGCGGCGGTACTCGCCGGCCTTGTGCGGGTCTCGCCGGGCAGCTGCCCACTTCCAGGGGCCGAAGACCAGGAATGCAACGTCGTCTGGCCCGTACGTCCGGTAGCGGGTCCGGTCCGGGTTTGCCTCTCTCTCCCCGGTACGGACGGCCCGCTTGTCGTTGTGGCTCAGCACCGGCTCCCCGTCCCTCTTGGTCAGTACCCGGCCGTCGGCCCCGAGCACGTTGCCGGACCGGTCTCGTTTCACCACAGGGCGGGTTGGGAGCACCAGACGCCCCTTGTGCCCACCGTAGGTATCCCAGTCGAACACCAGGGAGAGGTAGGCCCGGTATGATGGGCCTGCCTTTAGCCCCAGTGTCCTCAGCAGTTTGCGGTTCACCGGAGGGCCCACCTGTCCGGGGGGCAGCCGTGACGCGAGGACTACCTGGGTGTCAAGGGAATAGCCGTTCCCGGCACTGACCATCAGGGGACGGTACCATCCCGTGTTGCCAATGGGCACCATCATGTTGTGGACCTGGGCTAGGCTCTTCTGCAGGGCCAACCCTGTCTTCACACCCGACACACGGTAGTTCTTGAGGTTCCATTGCAGCCAGACGCCTGCGATCTCCCGAATGGTGTGCGGGGTTTCGTGCAGACGTCCGTCCCTGGCGCCGGTGGGGACGCTGAGCAACCCTTCGACGAATATCCTCACAGCCGTGGTGGCTGGTCCGTTGGTGGACAGGGACTCCCCGCCGGCCGCGTCGAACAGGGCCAATATCAGGGCTGGCGTTGGCGGCTCGTCGGGCTCGAGGCCTGGCAGGTACGCCGTGTCTGGCTCCTCCACCTGGATGAGGCCGGTCACCGGTGGCATCTCGAAGCCGGGCAGGTAGTCGGGGGCGCGGTCCCTCCTCCGGGTGCGCACCGCCAGTGGAGCTGGCATGATGCCCTGCTCCCGGCGCTCCGGCTGGGTGGTCATGGGCGGGCTGTCGAACCAGGCCCTCATGATGGGGGCGAGCGGATGGCCCGGCCGCGGGGCTCCGGGCGCGGTGTACCGGGATATGACGTCCCCGATTCCCATGCCCACGGCCATCGATCCTGAGGGAGGACCTTCGTTCTCAACAAGCACCCTTATCGCGGCGCCCGGCCCTTCCAGGTTCACGCTCCAGGACCACTTGCAGGGCACCCCGAACAGGACTTCCAGCCGCCTGGTGCTCTCCGCTAGGGCGTCCGGCGGGCACCCCTCTGCGGCCAGCCACCGCGCCAGGGTTTCTGGCGTGGGCATGACTGGGTCAGAACCCAGCCCGTAGTGCTCTGCGTAGCTCCGGGCGTAGTGCTCCAGTTCCAGATGGTCTGTGCTCTTGCTCCTGGCCGCGTCCGATGGGGCCAGGTCGCCCACGGCCCTTTCCCACTCCATCTGGGCCAGCACGTCTGCCTCGTTGGTAACTCCGACATCCTCGGCCGGGACCTCACGTGGGGCCGCTCGTTTCTTCCGCCTTGCCGGGGGCCGCGCTTCACTCGAAGAAGTCATAACGCCCCTTTCCGGTTCCGTTGACGCCCGGGTTTACGCCGTTCTCGTTCCACCGGCCGAGCACCTGCCAGCGCAGCCCGCTTCCCGAAGTGTCCCACCCCAGGTGGAGGGGCTCCTGCTCGGGCCCGTAGTTGCTCTTCTCCAGCGACAGCTTCCAGGTCAGGGTGCTGTCGTCACCAGTCTTCGCCCCCCGTTTCTCCTTGACCAGCATCCACATGGCCCGGACCGCGCCCTGCCAGTCCGTCGAGCCGGCGAAGGTGGCCCCGCTCTTGGGCGGGTGGGCCACCAGGATGACCGCGCAGTCGTTGGCCCGGCCCCAGGCGTCCCAGTCTGACACGAAGGCGCGGACCAGACCCCTGGCGTTCTCGTCGCCGGCGTAGGCCGCGGCCAGGGGGTCGAGTATGAGCAGCCTGGCCCCCTGCTCCTCGCAGTGGCGCCGGAGCCTCTGCCCGGCGGGGGTGATCGCGGCGATCGTCGATATGTGGCGGCCGGTGGCCGGCGCCCAGATGGGGCCCATGCCCGCCATGTCCACCATGTGCAGGTGCTGGAGGCGGTCCGGCGCCACCCAGGGCGCGGCGTCCCCGGAGAGTTGCGCCAGCCGACGGTATATCTCCTCCGGCTCGTCCTCCCAGCTGGCGTAGACCACACATTCTCCCTCGGCGCTGGAGGCCGACCCCAGCCGGAGGGTGTCCGTGTCCGGCGTGTCGATCCAGGCGTCGCCCTGCCCCCCGCCGCTGGCGATGCCCGCCGCGAGCTGCAGGACCAATCGGGACTTGCCGACGCCTCCAGGTCCGGTGAGGAGCGCCACCCTGCCTGCGGGCAGCCAGTCCCGCACCATCCAGCGCCGCGGGGATGGGGGATCCGGGTGCTCCGCCCAGGTGGTCCAGGGGATCGGGGCCTCGGCGGCCACCTCGTCCATGCGGGTCAGCACGTCCCGGACCGCGTCCAGGGCGGCCCGGTCGTTTGGGTGGGCTTCGATCCCGGCCATAAGCGCCCGGGCATGGTCCAGGGCGTCCATGGGCACCTGGTTGCCGTCCAGTGTCATCAGTCAACCTCCGCGAATACGTTGGCGGCCTGCCGGGCTATTTCCCAACGGGGCCAGTCGGTGGTGTCCCGCAGCGTGCGGGCGAAGTCGAGCCATTCCTCCCCGAGAGGGGCGAACGGCCTCTCCCTGGCGGTGTCCGCGGCGTCCTTGCCCGCCGGTGCGAACAGGGCCTTGGCCTGGCCTCCGGCATCCTCGATGGCCCGGCACAGAGCCCGGGCGGCCGCCGGTCCCGGCGGGGGCCGCCCGGCCTTGCCGGCGTCGGCATCGGCGTGGACCACCACGCCGGCGGGAGCGGGTGCCAGCCAGGCGGCCAGGGCCCCGTCCCTCATCCCCTCCGTCCCCACGGTGGCCACTGCGGGGCCGGGGTAGCGGCTGGCCAGGGCCAGGGCGTCGGCGAGGCCCTCGGCGACTCTGACCGGGTAGAGGGCCTCATCCAGGAGCGGACAGCCGATCACGACGATGCCGCCGGCGGTGGGGCCCAGGCTGCGTTTGCCCAGCCCACCCGCGTCGGTGGGCCGGTCCAGTGCAGGCGTTCCGTCCCCGCCCACTGCGATGCGCTGGACAGCCTGGGGCGATGGCAGTTCCGGCCAGGAGGCCGTCCAGGCAGCTGGGGAGGCTATCAGGGCCAGGATGCTGCCCGCTCCGGTATGCTGGCGGCCCGGCGCTTGCCAGCGGAGAAGGTTCGGAAACGGGAGCTCGGGGCGCCACAGGTTGCGGGCCTCCAGCCAGAGGCGGGCAGGGTGCTCCGGGTCCAAGGGGATGGGGTGGGAGTTTACCCAGGCCTGGATGTGCCACGCAGTCGCGCCAGAAGCCGGTTTCCGGGGCATTGTCGGCCCTTGAGGTAATCTCTAGGGCGGCTATCCTTTGGAAAACGGCTCTCCGGGGCTCCAGTGGCGTTTGACGGCGGCCGTGGTTCCAGGTGTCCCCGGTCCCGGAGCCAGTCCAGGGCGGCTGCCCGGTCCATCCCCTGCAGGTGCTCGACCAGGTCTATCGCGCCGCCGCCCCGGCCGGCCTCAAAGTCGCGCCACCGGCCGGTGTCCAGGACCAGCTGGAAGCTGCCGTGGTTCCCCCACCTCCACTCGCGGCGGGTCCGGCGCACCGGCTCTCCCAGCAGCTCAAGTGCGGCGGCCTGGGCCACGCCCGTCCAGTCTGTGTGGGTTCGCGGGGCGGTCAAGGGAGTCTTCTCCCGCACCGGCGTTCAGGCGGCCATGTCATGATGGGCGGCATGGGGGCTGTGGGGCTGGGATGGGCAGGGGTGCCTCGGACGATGGGCCCCGGGGCGGCTGGAGAAGGGTGGGCACACCGCCGTACGGGAGTGTGCGAGAAAGGGTTGTCCGCCGGTGCGTGGCACCGGGTATAATGGGGTCAGTCACCATTGCAGTGTCTCCTGCAGTGGGATTAGGGAAGTCAGGCGGTGAGAACGCCTGACCTCCTCGATTGTACTACATCAGGTGGTTACTGGTTCTGGATTACATACCACATTTGGTGGTCCAGTGCTATAGTCTTCTTACTCTCGGCAGGGACGACATCCTCCGGTCCAGGGTCAGGGGATCCATCCCGGCCCTTGAGTAGTCGTCGGCGATCAGCCTGTCGAACAGACCCGGCCCGCCCTTGGCTTGAAGCGCCAATATGACGGATTGCCCGTTCAGTGGGGCGACCAGCCCGCTGGTCAGTACGTCGATCAGCGTCGCCCTGGCGTCCTCGTCCGATACCTGGCAGTGGTGCTGGATCGCCACATAGGCTTCTCCAATGACCTGGTTCGATGCAAAGATCTCACAGCCCCGGTCCTCGACCAAAACGCGGAGTTCCTCGACGCAGTGCTGAAAGTCCCCTTCGGCGTCCCTGGTGGTGAGTCTGACCAGGACCGAGGTGTCAATCCCGAAGGGCTGGGTCATAGGGTTGTTCCCGGAACTTCCGTATGTCGAAAGGTGGATGCCCCTGTGGGATCTTGTCCTGGAGCGTCCCCAGACGCGAGTATTCGATGCGCCTGGCGCGTATCAGAAACCCGTCGGGGCTTTCGGTCAATTCGAGATGGTCGCCGGGCCCTACGCCCATGGCGTCGAGCACACGGGCCGGGAAGGTGACCTGGCGCTTAGAGGTGATCTTCACAATCATGAGGTCTCCTTACCTGGATGCTATGTTCAGTAAGGCTGAATGTCAAGGCTTCCGGTGCCGCGGTCACTGTACTGGCGGGGACGGCGAGGCGTTTCGAACCCTGCCTTGGTCTCGTTGCCGAGAGACTTGCCGGCCATAGCGAGCACCTTGTCCGGTGTCTCCATTGCCGGTAGACAGGCCCTGCCGCGCTGTGCCGGAACCCATGATAATGGGCTATACGGCGAAAGCCCGATGCCCAAGGTCAGGGGGCAGAGATGACGCTCATGTGCAGGGACTGTGGCCAGCCGGCCACCGCCGGGGAGATCCCCTGGGAGGGTGGACGGGGGCAGTGCCTCAGGCGTGCTTCCCTAATATTACAACGACGGTTGGCATGAAAGGGCTCTTGGGAATCCCTTCCCGGCTATAGGCGAGCTTGCGCGACAGCTTCGCGCCCGTTCATTCCCCAATACAATTTCCGCTCACGAGCCACCCTATTTGATGAAGCGTCGTTGTAATACTAGACCCAGTGGCAGGGTAAATCGTCTGACGAACACATATCATCAAGTTAGGCCTCTTGGCGGACACCGGACCCTATTGCAGGTGGTGTCAGGAAGACCGGGAGTTGTGATTGTGATGATGAAGCGCATATTCGCGTTTAGAGCAGTAGACGGCCCCATTCTCGGCGTGGCCGCCCCCGACGAGGTACATGCACTGGTCGGCCTGCTGGGAGAGATGCGGGACAACAAGGTGCTGCTTACCCGGCCCATTATCGAGGGCGCGTTCCTGGATGCCTCGGACGAAGTCATGCTGGGAGACATGGTCCTCCGCATGTATGATGGCACGCTATGCTGGAAGCCCGTGGACGGTCCCTGGTGGCTGAGCGCGAGCCTGGCGCAGGAGGGAGAGCATGAAGTCCTGTACTCAAGTCCCATCCTGCCCAATCGGAAGATGCGGCAAGCGTTGACTCGGGTGACCAAGACTCCCCATCCCGAGGAACATCAGTGTGGTTACTGCCTGATGGCCAGCTTTCTCCTGGCACAATTGCCATCACTCCCGGCAGAGGTCTTCGAGAGGGTGATGCACAGCTTTGCGCCTGCCCGCGGTCAACAGACGTTTTCGGCGATGCTGGGCTGTGAGATGACCGTTCTCTGCTACGTCTGCGGCGCCCCTGCGGAGAGTGTGGGGTCACCGTGCGATGAACACCTGGCGTGGGCCACGAGAGGAATGCAGCAGCACGAGGGTTAGCGTCGTGAATGCAATAATGGCCCTTTCGGTGTCTACAACCTCCACTCGTGGCAGACAATAGATTGCCGGTCTGCAGCGCGGGTCGGTTGGGCCGGGCAATGCACCCATTCTCGGGCGTCGGTTCAGATGTCTCCTAGTAGAGCGAAATCTTTGTAATGATGAGTAGTTGGGCCGACGAGATTACCCGGCCACAAATTGAACCCGTAACCTGCGTGCAAGAACTTCCCATCACTTCTACGCTGTTGGTCTACTAAACCAATACCAAGGTGGGATGTGCATTTCGGGAGGTCTTGAAGACGGCCGAGAGGACTCCACGGCACCGCGTATCACCCTTAAGCTCCAAATGGGTGGCCACCGACAGTGCGGTCTGGCGATATGTACATTTCACCTTGGCTTTAGTTTAGTAGTCCGAATTCTTTGTAATGATGGGTTGATTGGTACAGGACATCTCCTCGGGCATACCGGGCTTGCGGAGACAATACTCGAGCAACCCGGTGTTCCCACCCGTCATAACAAGGATGTTGGTCTACTAGCTTCATTCCTTGTCCCTCCTCAGGAAAGGGCTGTTGAACCCCCCGCTGCCCGCGACGCTGATGGAAATCAGGACCAGATCGAGGGCGCTGAGGGCCAGCAGCCAGTCGGAGGTCGCCGTCCGGTTGGAGAGGATGCGGTGGTGAGCGTACCCGTTCACGACTATCGGGGCCAGGGAGTAGAGCACGGGGAAGATCGGCCGACCGGTCGAAACGTGGGGGCGGTAGATGGCCGCCGCAAGGCAGGATGTCAGCAGCAGCCAACGGACCCAGATTGCGATCCTCTCTCCATGGCGAGCGATTCTCATTCAAGCTCTGAACTCCGCCGGACGTCGGACCTCCGCTGAGGAGGAGCTGAAAGTGGGCGGTCTGCGGGGACGGCCCCGGTTGGGGCTAGGGGCCGGCGCGGAAAAGGAGCAGCCCTTATAAAAAAGGAGCAGCCCTTATAAAAAAGGAGCGCGTAGGAGTAGGGGTTGTACGTACGTGTTTATATAGCAGTAATGGCCCTCTCATGGCTAACCGGGGGGTAACGAGGATAACGAGGATAACGAAAGCGCCAGGCTCGTTATCCTGCATTTTATCTATGAAACTGGGCTCGGGGATAACAGGATAAGGAAGATAGCGAGGGGCCCCCGCATGCGCCTATTCTGTTATCCCCCGTGATTTTCCGTCTTTACGCTGGCGGCGGATAGTCCGCGACCGGCAGTTTCCATGTGGACCTTGTGGTCACGAATGTGCCGATGGTCATGTGCAGGGTCTGCTGCTCGGCGCCGAGCCTCTTGAGCCGGCGGGAGAGGTCCCGGGTTGACACGGTCTGTAGGTTGTGTGAGTTGATCCAGTTGACTAGGTCTGCCAAATAGATATAAACGGCCACGTGGTCCGTACAAGGTGCGCGGGCGATAGCGGCCTGATCGAGCTTGTCGGTGACGCTGTTTTCGACGAGATAAGAGGCGAGCCACTCCCGCAGCTCTTTGGTGGCGTGCCCCACGTCGCCGGTATCCACGTCGACCGCCATCTGCAGGATCAGCCGCGCGCAGTGCTTCCAGGCCGACACCGTGCCCCGCCCCGGGGCGCCGGGCTTCCGCGGTTCGACCATCACAGCCAGGCACGCGTCGCCGATCGCGACCTCGAATTTCGACCAGTTCAGGATGTGGCTCGTCCCCTCCAGCGTGACCGTGCCGGACCTATACGGGGGGGCGCAGTCGGCCACGACGAGTTCGAAAACCGGCGGGTCCGCGTGATACCGGCGGACGGTACTGATGTCCACTCCCAACTTCTCCCGGAGTTCCTCGCGGTATAAGTCATGGAGGTCCTCGTAGCTCATTTCGTCCCGGGCGGCTTCCGCTTCCTGCCGGATGAACGTATCAAGCCCGGCTTTCACCTGGTCCCGGGCCTCGCCCGACGGGATCGCCTCATAGGCCATGCGCAGCCGTTGGAGCGCGTCCGACTCTCTCCTGCCCTCGCGGCACCGGCCTCTGGCTTCGTTCTCCGGGGCTTCGTTGCTGCCGGGGGGCGCTGATCGGGACCGGGGCTCTCCTTTCCTCCGCCGCAGCGGTTTCCAGCCGTTCTCCCGGGCCATGGCGTAGAGGCTGCCCAGCGTCCGGCGCGGACGCTCCTCGTCCAGCTTGGCATTGTCTGCGGTCCACTGCTGGTAGGTGGCCAGGGCCCTGCCCGGCTTGGTGCTGCCGTCCCGGGCCGCGTTCTCGGTCCACTCACGGAAGAGGCCGCATCCGTCAAACGCTTCCCCGTACTCGCGGTCCGCGTTAATCAGGGCCATGCCGATCGGCAGCCAGACGTCGGAGTAGGAGTCATCGCCCAGGGGGATGTACTCCAGGGCGGACCTGGCCTTCTCCCGCTCTGGGGGGGCGTCCGAGCTGTCCTTCGGATATCCTGACCTGCAGTCCCCTGTTCGGGTAGGGGTAGGTCCGCTCTGATGTCACGTCCTTCCATGGCATCTGGGTCCCAGGCCCAGTATCTCGATCTACTCAAGTCGTTCTGTCCGTCCGCCACATGGGGCCGGACGGAGTCCGGGAGCATGTCGATCAAAATCTGGTGGAAGTACTTGAACTCGTTCTCATTGCGAGCCTTGGGTCCATGGAGGACGACCCACAGAGCCTCGTGGCTCACGGATCGGGAGACGATCGTGGTGTGAGGCCAGGCTGCCAGAGCGTCTCGGACGGCGGGCAACTGGTCGTCGGGGGAAATGTCCTTGTCAATGTCCAGGCAATAGCGTCCATTGTGGACCCGATAGCCCATGCCTGCGCGGGGGGGCCCGTCCGGTGTCAATAGTGTCGTTGTCCAGCGAAAATGTCCGCCTAAGTGCTCAGGGAAAATGTCCGTTGGTATGGTGCTGAGTTACTGATTGGGTAGTCAGTCTGGGAGTCCGATTGATGGGGGGAGCTGGCAAGTCGACGTACTTCCTGACTGTGTTTCTGGAAATACCCAGTTGCTTGGCGATGCCCCTCAGGGAGACACCTTGCAGCCTGGCGTGGTGGACAGCTTTCCACAGGGCCTGCTTGCGCGGCGTTGCCTGCTTGGGTGGCGGAGTGTAAGAGGTGGGGCCGTTCTCATCATTCATCGGTTGGTCGACGGGTGCTTCCAAAGCGGCCAGGCGCTGCAGTTGCAACCTGGTGAGACCATGCTGGCTCAGGTTCCTGACCACCTGGGCCAGTTCGGGAGTAGGAGCCAGTGCCCCCTGGGCGGCCCGCAGCGCTCCCGCCTTGGGCGGAGCTTCCTGGTGGGCGATCACCTTCCCCTCGTGCTGCACCATCAGCTGTCCGTCGCTCTGCTCCAGCACCTCCACCTTGACACCGGCATAGCTGGGCCGGTCCTGGGCTGGAAGCAGCTGCAGGGTGCGCAACTGGTACTTGACGGTGTTGTCCCTGGCCACCTGGCGCAGGTGCTTGAAGCAGAGGACCCGTTCCAGATGCAGGGAGGAGGCCAAGGAACGATAGGCAACCTGGGGCTGCTGGGCAGGCACACGGAATTGAGAGTTGAAACGGGGCAGGAAGTCCCGCAGCACGGCGTTGGCCTGGTCGATGGTCGCGGCTCCCGCCAGCCTGAGTTCGCTGACCAGCCGGTCTTGGAAGGTGCCGTTCATGCGTTCCACGCGTCCCTTGGCCTGTGGCGAACGGGCAAAGATCTGTTCGATGCCCAGTTCCCCCATGGCCCGGGTGAACTGGGTTGGGCCCACCGGTTGGGGGATATGCCGGGGCTTGCCGTTGAACTTGAAGACCCCGTGGCGATCACCGTAGAGAGCCAGGGGGATGCCGTAGCGTCGGATTACCCCATCCATCAGCAGGAAGTAGCCCCGAGTGTCCTCCTCGGGTCGGAATATGGCATTGGCCACCGTGCCGGTGGCGTCGTCCACTGCCAGCAGCAATACGAATCTGGGCCCTCTGTCCTCCAGCCAGCGATGATGGCTGCCGTCGATCTGCACCAGCATGCCCTCCTGGGGCATACGCTCCCGGCGTACACGATGCTTGGGGGGACGATGGCGCCTGGCACTGATCAGGCCGTGGCGGTTGAGCAGACGGCTTATCGTCTGCCGGCTCAGCTGAATGCCCTCCCGCTCTGCCAGGACCTCGGTCAGGTGGCTGTGGTTGAAGCCGACGTATTTCTCGCTGGCCAGGATGACCGTGGTGGCAGCGACATCATCGGGGACCGAGTTGCGGGGCTTGCGGCCCCGGTTGCCGTGGACCAGTGCGGCAGCCCCATCCCTCTGGTAGGCCGCCAGGATTCGCCGGACCTGGCGTTCGCTGATCCCCAGAATTTCGGCAGCCTGAGCCCTGGGAAGTTGATATTCCATCACGCTGTTGAGCACCTGGAGTCTTGCCTGTTCTCGTTGGTTCAATGTCACGTCCTTCATAGACGGACATTTTCCCTGAGCACTTCACGCGGACGTTATCGTAGAGCAATGACATTTGTAGCAACTTAAAATTGACCCACCTGGTTCTGGTCTGCGACTTTGTCAGTACCGGTAGTTGTCGCCGGCCTCCTCCGGCGAAGCGGCGAGATGCTGTTGCGACGGGAACAGCCCCGCTTGGCGTTTCTCCCTGAGCCTGAAGCTCTCCCCACGGATGTTCAGCACGTGGCTGTGGTGCAGCAGCCGGTCCAGCACCGCCGAGGCGATGACGGTGTCGCCCAAAAGCTCGCCCCACTCGCCGAAGCCCTTGTTCGATGTGAGGATGATGCTGCCCCGTTCGTACCGGGCCGACACCAGGGTGAAGAAGGCGGTGGCCGACTCCCGGTCGTAGGGCCAGATGCCGAACTCGTCCACCACCAGCACCTTGGGCGACAGGTAGACCCGCATCCGCCGGTCCAGGTTGTGCTCGACCCGCGCCTTTCTCAGGTCCTCCATCAGGTCGTAGGCGCGGACGAAGTAGGCCCCCTGGCCATTCTCGATGGCCCGGAGGGCCAGAGCCACGGCCAGATGGGTCTTGCCCACGCCCGGCGGTCCCAGGAGCAGGATGTTGCTAGCCTCGGCGACGAAGGCCAGGTTGGCCAGCTCCCTGATATGCCGCTCGTCGATGGAGGGCTGGAAGGCAAAGTCGAATTGGTCCAGAGTGCGCTGGAAGGGCAGGTGGGCCAGCTTGGTCCTGGTGGAGAGGTAGCGTTCCCTCCGAGCAGTCACTTCCACCCCCAGCAGGCCGGCCAGCATCTCCGGGTAGGTCAGCTGCTTGCTGGCGGCGGTGTCCAGGGAGTTGTCCAGAGCCTCGACGGCTTGTTTCAGTCCCAGGGTCTCCAGGTGTTTGCGAGCCTGTTCCAGCGCGATCATCGGGCGCCTCCCAGGGCAGCCAGTTCGTAGACGTCCAGGGAGCGGCGCTCCACCTCACCGGCGGGGATCTGCGACGCCACCGCCTCCCGGCGGGGCCGGCCATCCCCCCTGGGCAGTCCTGCCCACTGGCCGGGCAGGATGAAGCGCTGCCCTGCCTGCTGGGCCCGGGGATGGACCGCGATGCGCTCATCGCCAGCCCAGATCTCCAACGTGCCCTGGCGCTGTCCCACCTGGACGATGCGACCCACCCACTTCCAGTGGACCCCGTAGCGCGATCCCTCCCAGCTGACGAAGCCGTCCCGGGCTACCTTCCTGTCCTCCCGGAGATAGGGCGCCAGGGTGACCCGGTCCGGCAGCTTACCGAAACGGGCCCGCTCCTCGTCCAGCATCACCCACGGTATCCGGTAAGTCGTGCCATGCACTCTGGCGTTGGCCACCACGTCGCACCACTCCAGGGCCTGCCGGTTCAGGTCGGCGTCGTCGGTGAAGCGCAGGCTGGGCCACATGTTGCGCCGGACATACTTCACCCCGCTCTCGACCTTACCCTTGGTCTGGGCCCGGTAGGGCTGACACAGCCTGGCCTCAAAGCCCACCCGCAGGGCGAAGTCCAGCATCCGCCGGTTCCACACCGGCCGTTTCTCCTCGTCCCGGCCCAGGGTGACCACCTTGGCGTTGTCGTACAGACAGCGGCGGGGCACGCCGCCCAGGTACTCGAAGGCATTCACGTGGCACTGGATGAAGGCGGCGGTGTCCGCCTTGCGGACCAGCTCCACGTAGCAGGCCCGGGACCAGCCCAGCGTCATCACGAACACCCAGACGCGGTGTCGCTTCCCGTCCTCGCCGATGTAAGGCAAGCTGCCCCAGTCGACCTGGGCCTGCTCACCGGGCGCCGTCTCAAACCGCATCGTCGCCTCAGGCTGTTTGTGCTGTCGCCGCGGCCGCACATACTGCACCACCGTCGAGTAGCCGCCCTGGTACCCCAGGGCCCGGACCTCCCGGTCCAGCACCCGGCAATTCTCCAACCCTTCCGCCATCCGCCGGTCGATATGCTCGGCGTAGGGGTCCAGCTTCGACCCTCGCGGCGGCCGCGGCCTGGGACGCATGGCCTCCGGGGACTTCAGGTACCGGCGTACCGTGTTGCGGGACACGTCCAGCTCCTGGGCAATCCCCCGGATCGAACGGCCCGCTCCTTTCATCTCGTAGATCTCTTTCACTTCTCCCACCTTCAGCAATGTGTTTCACACACCTCCGCAGAGTCTCTGCGGATGATGCCACCACTTTCGGGTGGGTCAGTTCCATCTTGCTACTTTCGCCCATTTTTAGCTTGCTACTAACACCGGGCAATCGACGGCGGGGATAAGGGCAGGGATCGTCTGCCGGGCAGTGTCGTAGTGCGATCTGCTTTTGGGATCCGAGGGGTCTATAGTACCCTTCCCGTACTGGGCGAGGACGGCTTGTACGCGCTCGGTATGGCGCTGGAGGTTCGTAGACGTGCGGATAGCCTCAAGAATCGCTGGGCCGGACATTGTCCCTTTTACAAGCTTACTCTTGACGGTGGGGATGTACGCGATGCGTACGGCCGAGGGGCTGCCCTTAGCAGCGTAGCTGTCTCCAGTGGAATGCGTTTTCATAGTCGCGGTTACTCCCGACCACCGCGAGCCCTGCGCCCGGTGACCTGGGTCTGGGCTGCGGGGTCCCTTTCGTTCTTGATATAGATGTCATCTCATCTTCCTCTCTGCGTATGTTCTGTGTCTCTTCGTGCCGCGACTACTTTGTTCCTAGTCGACGGCATTCCACGGCTGGCCGGACCTGTTGAGCGCAATAGAATCGGAGGCGTTGTCCGGTCGGGGCCTGAGGTGCGTACGACGAAGAGGGGTCACCCATCGCCTGAGGCGATGCGCGCACCGGTTCGCCCCATATCCGTGACGAACGCCCTTGCGGATGCCGCGGGCGGCCGCTGGACGGCATGAGGGGGGTGGGGCGAGTTTGGTGCGGATCCCCAGGAGGCAAGGGCTTCCACTGTGGTCACGTGGGTCACCTCTAGGTGCCGCCGGCTGGTCAGGCCGTGCGGGGTGATGGCTCAATATTAACAGACCCCTCAGGTGGAGGTGTCAAGCAACTGTCTTGAAAGTCAATAGGAATGGGTGAGGGACTTGGTGTCCGGGTGGTTCCAAGACGAGCCGTACTTGAGCATGGAGTTGAGGATTATCAGCAACTTGCGCATACAGGCGGTCAGAGCCAGCTTTTTCGGCTTGCCGGCCGACAACAGGCGCTGGTAGAAGTCCCTGATGACCGGGTTGAAGCGGCTGGCTACCAACGCCCCCATGTAGAGGGCTGTGCGGACCCTGGCCCGTCCACCCCAGACGGTGCGTTTGCCCCGCAGGGTACCACTGTCCCGGTTGAAGGGAGCCACGCCCACCAGGGCAGCGATCTGTCGGCGGTTGAGAGTGCCCAGTTCGGGCAGGTATGCCAGAAGGGTAAGGGAGATCTGGTTTCCGATGCCAGGTACGCTGCGCAGCAGGTCGTCCTTCTCCCGCCATACAGGACTCTGGCGGAGGGTCTGGCGCAAGCCCTGGTCCAGGTCGTCCAGCTGCTGCTTGAGCCAGGCGATGTGGGCCTCGATGCTGGGCCGGACGGCCATGGCAGCACTGGAGAGGCGGTTCCTCTCCGCTACCAGCATGGTCATCACCTGGTGTCTGCGGGCCACCAGCGAGCTGAGGACTTGGGTCTCGGCGTCCCGGAGGGGACGTCGGGGAGGACGGACGGCCTCGGCGAAGTGAGCCAGGACCGCCGCATCCAGGGAATCGGTTTTGGCCAGCCGCCCAGTGGCCTTGGCAAAGTCCCGCACCTGGCGAGGGTTGACTACCACCACCGGCAGGGAGGCAGCTGACAGGGCTGCCACCAAGGGCAGTTCCAGCCCACCCGTAGCCTCCAGCACCAGGGCTGCGGGATTGAGTTGCTGCATCTGGGCCACCAGCGCCGCGATCCCGGCCGGGTCGTTGGAGACCTCGCGCCTGTCTCCCCCAGGACGGATGGCCACATCCACCTGGGCCTTGGCCACATCGATCCCTACGTAGATACCGTGTTGCTCCATGAGAACCTCCCTGCGAACCGTCGGCCCGTCCTTGCGAGATGCGGGCTTGGTTGGCCCAGGCAACTGTGCGGGCTCTGTTCTGATAAGGGTGCGGCGACCCAAGCTTGACAACGGTCTTCCATGACCCAGGGCGGGCCGGTCTGCCGCACCCCGCACACCTTCAAGAGAGAAAATTATCCACCTCCAAGCCAAGATACAAGGGGTAAACGCGAGCGATTTGTCCCCGTGGTTTGGAATGCACGAAGCCCTCGGCACCGGGACAAGTCACCGGAACGACGGGGCCTTCGCGTTTTCGCCCCCGGGACCTAGTACTACAACGACGCGTTATGAGAAAACATGCTCAGGTCTTCTTCTTCAGCTATGGACCGTTCATCATGGGAGACTCGCACTCGTTCGTTGCCAGCTTCAAAATCCGCCCACGAGTTACCTTGTAGGACAACGCGTCGTTGTAGTACTAGAAATCTGGCCGGAAAGTGGTGTGGGTCGGGTGAGCGGGTATACTTGGAGTCATCAAGCATAGCGAGGGATAGCAGTGCTGGGAGAGCGATCGGACCAGCGGGGCCTGTGGGAAGCGGACCGCTTGTACTTGGACCATGTGGGTAAGGACACTTTCTACGGCCTGTTGGCATCCCTGCGGGGGCAACTATTCCGGGACTCCGACTTCGCCGAGTTCTACTGCGTCGACAATGGGCGGGACAGCGTGCCGCCCAGCCTGCTGGCGACGGCATTACTGCTGCAGACCCACGACAAGGTGAGCGACGCCGAGGCCAAGGCCAGAGCCGACTTCGACATCCGCTGGAAAGTGGCTCTGGGAATCGAGATTGAAGACCGTCCCTTCGCCAAGAGCACGCTCCAGGTGTTCCGGGCCCAGTTGATTCTCCACGACAAGGTGCGGGCGGTGTTCGAGTCCAGCCTGCGCCTGGCTCGGCAGTCGGGCTACCTGAAAAAACGTGGGATGGGGGTGGCGCTGGACACGACGAATATCCTGGGGCGGGGCGCGGTGAGGGACACCTGCAACCTGCTGGCGGACGGGATTGTGAAGCTGTTGCGGGCGCTGGCAGCCGTGGAGGGGTCCGATGTCAAAGGATGGGCCAAGGCCCAAGGGTACGAGCGGTACCTGGGCTCCAGCATCAAGGGAGAGTCGGCCATCGACTGGTCCGACAAGCGGGCACGGGCGGGGCTGCTGGCCACGATTGTGGCCGACGCGGACCGTTTGCTGGAGTTGTCGCGGCAGGCGCAGGAGGCTCTGCCGGAGGGCAGTCCTGAGCGGCAGGGCATCGTCGCGGCGGCGGAGTTGCTGGGGCAGTTGCTGCTCCAGGACGTGGAGCGCACCGGCGAGGGTATTGGCCTCAAGGACGGGGTGAGCAAGGACCGAATGATGTCGGTGCATGACCCGGAGATGCGCCACGGCCACAAGAGCAGCAGTCGGCGGTTCGACGGGCACAAGGCGGCGATTGTGGTGGACACCGACTCCCAATTGATCACGGCCGTGGAGGTATTGCCCGGCAACGCTCCGGACAACCTGGGGGCCTTGGAACTGGTGGAACGGAGTGAAGCCAACACCGGTGTGCCGGTGGAGGAGGCGCTGGGCGACGCCGCTTATGGCGACGGCGATACCAGGCAGGCCTTCGCCGACGCGGGACGCACCCTGATTGCCCGGGTGCCGGGGCGCCCCAACCGCAAGCACTTCCCGAAAGAAGACTTCCGGATTGACCTGGAGGAGGTAACCTGTACCTGTCCGGCGGGTCAGGTTACCCGGAAGCTGCTGCCGGCGGGGAAGCGGACCGGGTCCACGGGACGGACTCACAGGTTGCAAGCCTTCCAGTTCGACGCAACAGTGTGTGGGGCCTGCTCGCTGCGCCCTCAATGCGTGGCCGGGTCCTCGGGAATGGGGCGAACGGTGCAACTGCACCCGCAGGAGGCCCTGTTGCAGAATGCCCGCGCCCTGCAGCAGAGCGAGGCCTTTGCCGGGTACCGTAAGCGCCGGGTGGTGGTGGAGCACCGTCTGGCCCGGCTGGTGCAGCTGGGAATTCGGCAGGCCCGCTACTTCGGGCGGGTCAAGACTAAATTCCAGTTGTACCTGGCAGCCACGGTCGCCAACCTGACACTGGTGGCGGCCAAGGCCGGTTTGACGGGCGATATTGGTAACGCTGCCAGCGGAGACCGTGCCGCCAACGCCGACACCAGCGGTGTTGCAGCCATTTTTGGCGCAATCCGGCTCGGTCAGATTTGGTCGCTGGCGTTGCTGACGCCAGCCTTTCTGCCTAAAGCCCTCTTCTCAACCAAGGCTTTTCATCCGCATTTCTAGAGCAACCCGGAGGGCTGGCATCCGGGAGACAGGAGTGACCCGGAGGGGGGAGAGAGGGGCTATCCGGAGCAGGGAGATATCCTATTCCAGTTCGGCGGGTGACTAGGCCGCCGGTTCGCCCAATGCGACAATCGCGCCTAGCGGAGCCAATCGCATATGCCGCAATAGGCAGTGTAACCAGCTTGGCTGTACCGGTCAAACACGCCGGCGTGGCGGCCCCGCGTAGGTCCCGTCCTTCACAGCCCGTACCGTGGGCCGGCTCACACCGAAGTTCCTGGCGGCCGCGCTCACCGTGCCGCCGTTGTCCAGGAAGTCCCGGACGCAGCGCGGTCCACGTCGACGGCGCGGGGTTAATGGCCAGCAGGAGAGGGGTGCGGCCGCCCGCGGGCGGCCCGGAACGGGTGCATTCCGGCCCCGGGCCGGAGCGGAGCGGCCAAGGCCCTGCACTGGCCACCGCGACTGGGGTTGTCAAGCCGGAGTTGGTCAGCGGCCCTGGGCCAGCCTCGGCTTAAACCACCTTCCGTAGCAGCTGGCTCAGCCTCCGCCGCGGCGTTCCAGTTCAGCTTCCAGTTCTCTGACGCGAGCCTCGGCAGAGTCGGCGCGGGCCTCCGCGTTGGTGCGGGCGTCACGCTCTTCGTCGAAGGTCAGGAGGTAACGCTGGACCTTTGGGTCCCACCACCTCAGTCTCCCGTCTCCCAGCACAGGTCGAATCCCAGCGCGTCACTGTGCCCGTCTCCGTCGCCAGATGGGGGGTTAGACTCGAGCCTGCGCTCGAATGACTGGCCGGTCCTGGTGGTCTGCCGGCCCGATTTGGCGGAGCGGAATGTCCATCAGAGAGGCTTGGAGATGTGGGTCAGGATGCTGCCCCCCCCCATCATCCCGCGGTGCCGCCAGCACGGGGCGGTCGGCAACACGGACTGCTGGTCCCGGTACGGCGAGCCGGTGGCCATCGGCTGAACGGGTGGCATGCCCGGAATCGGATCGGAGATGAACGGAATGGCGGCGGATGACGGGGCGCGGGCGGGAGACCGCCGGCATTTGGACCGGCTGGTCGCATTCCGGGCCCGTCCCGGGCCCTGGAGATCCAGGGCGTCGACGATGGCACGCTGACCGGCCTGCGGATGCCCGGGAGAGATTCGAGCGCGCCTGGCGCATGACGGAGCAGCTGGGCGCCTCGGCGGAGGTGTCCGGCGAGACGCCGGACGAGGTGAACCAGGCTGGGGAGGTCGAGGACCTGGCCCCTGCCCCGGACTCCGGCAGCGATGAGGGGCCTGCCGCTGGGGAGTTCCCGGCCGTTGTGGATGCGAGGCCCGCCGCTGTGGTGACCGATGGGGGGACGATCCGGCGGCAGCGAACCATGGTCGAGCCGGATGAACGGGTGCGAGATGTGTTGTGGGGGGCCAGGTACCTGGTGGTCACGCGGTATATGTGGCCGACGCGGGGAGTCCCCCGTCATCAGCAGCTGTCGGCGTGGGCCGTGGTGCTGAGACTGGAGGCCGAGTTGATCAGGCGCTTTCAGTCCCCGCTGCCGGGGCTGTGGGAGAGATGGGATGCGGGCCGGCGGCGGCAGGAGATGTCTCTGCGAGTCGACCGCCTGCGGGATGTGGAGCGGGAACAGGAAAAACCGCACCTGCGCCGTTTGGCCTTTTGGCTGCTAACCTCGGAGATAGGAGCCGGACGCCGGTCCAGGCTATCTGGAGGCTCACCCATGACGACGCGTCAGCGCCGTTTCTGGAGCTGCTCAACCTCTCTGATGGAAGGAGATTCCTGGTGCTGCGCCCACCGCCGGGCCTTCCGGCGCGGCCTTTTGGATGACTGTCCCGAGTGCGGCCGGGGCAACGAGCGGCGTTTCCCCACCTGTTTGGAATGCCGGCGGGCTTTCAGGGCGCTTCCCGGAGAGGACAGATCTCCCGTGGGCGCAGCCCCTCGGGAGTGTTGCGTCTACGTGCTGCATCTCAAGGACCACAGTTTCTTCGCTGGTTATACCCGCGACATGAAGGTGCGCCTCATGAAGCACCAGGACGGGACCATCCATCCCACCGCCGGGTGCACCCCCAGACCTGGGTGGTTCACGGTGGTGGAGTCCCGGACGGAGGCGTAATTGCTCAAGATCCGTCTCAGGCGTCTCTGCCGTGACGACCCCCGGGAGGTCCGGAGATGGATCATCAGGCTCCGGGACCTGGTGAGGGAGGTGAACTTCCGCTGCAGTTCGGGCCAGCCGCAAGTCGTGCGCCCGTCTGCTGTCGCCGCCGGAGCGTGCTCCCTACCAGTCTCCGGTGTGCGCTCCGACTCCTCCCCCGGTCTGTCATCACCATATTCTCTCCGGTCAGAATTGGCTGCTGGTTGAGATAGGTCGAAGGCGGTAGAATATGACCATAGCCGTGACTATGACAAAAGCCACCAGTTCTGCAGGGAAGGGACGGTAACCATGTCGGTTCCTATGGGCAAGCCCAATGGTCCGCGGACCATCAAGGCCTCGGAGTTCAAAGCAAAGTGCCTGAAGCTCATGGACGAGGTCGCGGAGAACGGCGCGGAGATCGTCATCACCAAGAACGGCCGCCCGACGGCCAGGCTGGTCGCCTACCGGGAGAAGCCCAAGACCCTCTTCGGCATCGACCGGGGTAGGCTCGAAATCGTTGGTGACCTTGACGACTCCATGGACGTGGAATGGGACGCGGAGTCCGCCCCCGACCGGGTGCTCAATCCGTGATGCTCCTCGATACCCAGGCTCTCCTGTGGTTGAGGCTGGGTGACCTCAGACTGGGCCAGCAGGCCTGCGGAGCTATCCAGAACGCCTGGGAATCCGATGAGGTCGCGTTGTCCGCCATCTCCTTCTGGGAAATAGCCATGCTGTGGGACAAGGGGCGCATCAGGTTCCCCGGAGACGTTGGTCTGTGGAGGCAGGAGCAGCTGAACCAGGGTCTGGTTGAGATACCGGTGGATGGCGCCATCGCCGTTCGGGCAGGCACGCTGACCGACTTCCACGGCGACCCCGCCGATCGACTGGTCGTGGCCACCGCGATGGAAGGCCACCAGTTGGTGACGTCGGATGCCCGGATCCTCGCCTGGAGCGGGAATGTAGACCGGCTCAATGCCAGGGAGTGATGGGATCTGCAGGCGTATGCATCCCCCTCTCATATCCAGCTGCGGTCGCCGCCGGTTTCCGGGGTATGCCCGCTGCGGTCCCGGTGCGTGGCAGGGTCATCGGGGTTGGGACGAAGGGCGCAACTGCACCCGCAGGAGGCTTTATTGCAGCAGGCCCGGGCCCTGCAGCAGAGTGAGGCCTTTGGCGAGTACCGGCAGCGCCGGGTGGTGGTGGAGCACCGGTTGGCGCGGCTGGTCCAACTGGGAATCCGCCAAGCACGCTACTTCGGGCGCGCCAAGACGAAATCCAGTTGTACTTGGCGGCCACGGTGGCCAACCTGACCCTGTTGGCCGCCAAGGCCGGCCTGCCGGCCAACACCGGCGGCGGTTCCAGCGCCCTCCGTGCCGGGACCATCCGTTCCGCATTTGAGATCGTCCCCGCGCGGCTCGGTCAAATCTTGACTCCGGCCTTGCTTGCGTCGGCCTCACTGCCGGAATACACTTCCCCGAACAAGGGTTTCCGGCCAGATTTCTAGTGGCGCACGGTCCTCGATCATCGGCTTGCGCAGGGCTTCCGCGTTTGGCCTGTGTTTCTCACTCCAACAGAAGAAGTCCTCGCGGCATTGGGGCGTCCGCATCGTCTCCCTCTGTTCCTGAAGCAACAGTATCGGGTTGCAAGGACCTACACCCAACGACGGTGAGACCAACAGCTATGACGATGAGGAGAATGGCAGTTGAACCAGACATGAGCAGGCGACTCCCCTTGGTAGGGATGAGCTTTATCGCGCTCAATCCCGTTTCCTACCCTTGACCGCCTTGAATGCCTTATAGCCCACAAGCGCGGTAGCCCCAACCGCTACTACTGGAACTGCCATCACAGCGACAGCATGGATGGTGAAAGCCGTCCCACCTATGGCGGGTCCAGCAGCTCCTAATTTGCCCAGCACAGCGCCAACTCCCGCGCCCGCCGCTGCCCCAGCAGCCCCTACCGCCGCGTCGTCTTTGTCAAATGTTTTTCACCGTGATTCCCTGCCATAACACGCCTCCATGTGTGTGATTGATACCCCATGATTGAGGGGATCTGCTGGTCGTTGGCCAGCAGTTGTAGGGCTGCATCCAGTTGTTCGTCCAGGTGCAGCCCGTATTGACCCCGTTTCTCTCGCCTGTAGTCCCGCCTGAAGCTGCGGCCGTGGCTAATCCCCCTCATTCAGGTCCGTGAATAGGTCAGCGATGGTGTCAGAAGTGATCAGGTCGCCGGCCTCCGCTTCAGCCACGGCCTGCAGGGTTTCCGGGTTCGGGTCGCCGCATCTGAAGCAAGGCGCGGTGTCGTGAGAGACGATGTGGCTGAGCATCTCCTGCAGCGTCTCGTCCAGCGTTATCTGTTCCCTGTTCAGGATCTCCCTTGCCCTGGCCAAGGTTTCCGAGTCCACCTCTGCTGTGAAGCGAGTCGTGCCCATCCTGTCTACTCCCCGAGCATGTCCTGATGTATTGTCTGGATGGTAGGTCAGGCGTTGTTCTGATGCAACTTGTCCAGCCCTTTGTAAGTCCCGTCCCTGACCGCCCTGATTACCGCCCTGCTCACCTTGAAGGTCCGGTGTGCCGCGCTGACGTTGCCGTTGTTGTTGGCCAGGAAGTCCCGAACGGCCTGGACCTTCTCGAAGTCCAGCGCCGGGGGCCTGCCGCCCGTCCTTCCCTCGGCCGCGGCGCGGTCGACGCCTGCCTTGATCCGGTCCCGGATGGTCTCCCGCTCCCATTCGGCCAGGGAGAGCAGCATGTGCAGCATGAGCCGGGCGGTCGGGCTGCCGTCCCCGGTGTCCAGTCCCTCGGCCAGGGAGCGGATGTGGATGCCCTGGGCGTGCAGCTCCTCGATGGTCCTGAGACCCTCGGTGAGGTTACGCGCCAGGCGGTCGATCCGCGGGACCACGACGACGTCGCCGGGTCGGAGCTTCTCCCGGAGCGTCGTCCACGCGGGGCGGCGCATGTTCCGGCCCGAAGCCACGTCGGTGAAGATGCGGTCGTCCCGGAGCCCGTGGTCGGTGAGGATGCGGCTCTGGGTGGCCAGCCCGCCCGCGCCCTCCGCCTGGGAGACCCGGATGTAGCCGAATACCGCGGGGTCCATGTGGCCACCTCCCCACGTGGGAATCAACCACCTGTTTG